>NZ_MCTY01000192.1:2491-12599 GCF_002873635.1 Shewanella sp. 10N.286.52.B9 | reverse complement strand
AATGAAAATTAAATTAAAAACTAATACTTTTTGACGTATTTTGGTCGTAAACATACAATTAAAACTCTTTTTAATTAGTTTGCTTTAACTATCTTTATTAATATTACTTTCTATTAATCGCTGGTTATACAAAAACTGGAATTGTTTTATCGCACTCCTCACTTAAACTAGACACTTTATGAGTTTGTTTAACTAATATACATGTCACGTTATCACGTGCATTTCTCACTAGCGATGCATGTAACAAAGCTAAACCTGAGTCAATAATGTTTTCAGACTGAATGATTCTTTGAATTTCGTTATCGTTAAGTTCTTTGTTTAGGCCATCGCTGCATAAAAGAAAGATATCACCTTCATTTACTTTATCGCTGCGATAATCAATGTCCAAATGGACATCTACGCCTACTGCTCGTGTGATGACATTTGCCAAGGGATGAGTTTCAGCTTCTTCAGGTGCAAGTAAACCTTCGTCTACCATGTCATTGACTTGGCTGTGATCTTTAGACAGTTGAGTTAACTGTTGCTCTCTAAACCGATATACTCGGCTATCTCCAACCCATAACATATGATACTGATCATTATCTAACCACAGCACAACCACGGTACTACCGGCGACTTTACCTTCAAACTCAGTTTCGCTCATTTGCTGTAAAATACGATTACTGTTCTGCAAAGAAGATTTCAGTAATTCGATAGTGATTTCATTTGGCTCAACCTGTTCCAATGATTGTTGAATTCCGTCAATAACAGTTTGACTTGCAACATCACCAGCTGCGTGACCACCCATCCCATCAGCAACAACCCAAACGCCTAAATACGGCAATTCTAAAAATGCATCTTCATTAATTTCTCTTATTGTACCCCGATGGGTCAAAGCATGACTTAAGTGCACGTATGTTCATCCTTATTAAGTTCGGCCATATTCCAACTAGTTTGCTTCCATTGTCCATTTAGCATCGAGATGAATTGGCTCACCTGCGGCAAGCCTTCTGTAATAATGACGCAAGGCTCAACATCAGCAGAACCTTCCGTCCACCAAATACTGTAGCGATTAAATTTACGCTTATACTGTTGATCCAGTAGTGACAATAATTCAGGGCTTTGACTACCAGTAAACACCCAAGCTGTTTTGGTTTGATCCTCTGACTCCACTTCAGAGAATGAATACTTGTCCATTGATACTGTTAACGTGTTATCAAGTAATTCAATTAACCAAGTGTCTATTGCAGTGTCATCCTCTAATACCGATAAAATGTGCTGCTCAAACACTGGTGAACAAGTGTTATCACACCAACCTCTAAGTGCAGATTGAGAATGAAAACCCGCGACTGTAAATGGATAATGCCTGCCGACCTGATCCACACTCGGTATAACAGTACCTATCACCGCATCTTCACAACATATGCCTGCCGATAAGGAGAAATTCCATATTGGACTTGTAAGGTAATAATCTAGCCACTCATTTGCGGCTTGTTCCTTACTTACAGCAAGCACAGCTTGAAGCCAATCATTCCAATTTTTCAGAAAGTCCTGATTCAAATGTTGTTGAATAAAATCTCCTTTAGCAGGGATTTTTCCACAATAACCAATACTTTTTAAAGGTTCGCAGGACATCTAAATGTCTCCATATTTGCCATCCAAAATGGATTGTTCACACTATTAGCAATAAGCTTTAGTTCAGCGTTATATCCACTCAGGTTAATCATCAATTTTCCATCCTTTTTAGTTTGAGGACGCTTATTACTCAACTCATCAAGTAATTTGAAGAAAGACCATTCACCTTCATATTTCATATTGATTGAGCGGCCACCATTAGGGGGCGAGAATGCGATGCGCGTTTCGTTGTTTGCACCTTGGCCAGGCCAAATAAACATTTCCTTTCTGGTTGGGCCATGTTGATACTTAAGCTGTTGATTATCCATTTCTAATAAGAACAAGCTGACACTTCGGTCTAATAGCTGAGGCTCTAGCGAGAAATTGATTTTAGGGCGTTTACTACCAGGCTCAAAAAAAGCTTCTTTAATCACTTCAGCACGTTGATACATAATCAAAACATCATCTTGAATGCCAATATTTCGAATGAATCGCCACGGCTTTTTACTGGTATCAACATGCATTGCTAAATATTGATCCCAAAACTTATCGAGTGTGCCGCCATAGCCAAAGAATTTACTGAAGTCATTCAATCTCACATCAACTTTAGATTTACGATTAAATGGATAACGTCCATCAATCGCGCCTTTAAACTCAGCTAAAACCTGTGAACGCCAAATGCCATTAAAGCGTTGATTTTGATTCGATTTGGCAAAAGTACGTGTTTGATATGCAACCCCACCTAGCCAACCTTTCACTGGATGTGGAAGATCAATTAATTGTTCTGATAGATTGCTGCCCATTTGAGCAAAACTTTCTTCTACAGATTGATTCATCACGTTACCGCGAATATCTGACTGCAACATGAGTTTGGCGTAGTTACGGTTAAGCGCTCTGAGGGTTGTTTGAATTTTATCGACATCAGTTAAATTGATTTCTATTAGCTCAGCAAACGCCACTTCAACTTCTTTACCTGGTAATTCCACATCTAATTCAATCGCGGTATCAGGTAACAAACGATTTAACTGCGCTTTTTTAGAACGAAAAGCAACATCAGTAACATTGCCAGCCACTTCAGATGCCGCTTTTAAGTTATTGGATTCCATGGGCAGTTTTGTCAATTGCACATTTTTTTGCACTGCTGCAATAATGGTTTTAATCGGTTGATCTGGACTTGCTAATGCTGCAGTAACTCTTTCAGCTTCCTCGAGAGTCGAGTAAGGTTTAACCGTGATATCACTTAAAAAGTCTTCCCAGTAAAAAATATAATCTCGAATATACTTTCTCTCAAGATCAGCTGTTAAGCGGTTTCGTGCTTGCTCGTCTAAATTTGCTAACTCATCACCATAAACCCAACTATCTGCCGTTAAGTTTTTAATAATTTTATTTTTCTCAATATTAAAAATGCCATGGAAACCATTGAAGGTGTATAGGCCAGGAATACCTTGATTAAACTGACGTCCACTTCCAAAAACTAACCCATCTAAACTGTCAGAACTGAGGATATCGACCAATTCAAAATCTGGAATACTGCTTTGCGAATAGTCACTTTTTAAACGCTGATACGCACGTTCAACCAGGGGTAGCATGGTTAAATTGGCCCTAGCACCACCAACAACCATTTCGTCATAGTTGTCGCCCCGAATCCCTAAATTAAGTAAGGTTTCAATATGAAGGTTAAGCTGTTGGCGCACTTCAGCGTTTACATTGCCGATCACATTGCGGTCAATGTAAGCAGAAAACCAAATCTTAATGTCTTCAGCTTGATAGTACTCAGGTAAATACAACATTAAATAGGTTTTTAATGTTTCATAGAGATAATTAAGGTGGTGGCCATTAGCATCCATTTCTTCACTGAGAATAGATAGCATTAAAGGTCTTAAGTGGGACTCAAGTGCCCTCACATAAGCGGCTGTCGCTGGCTGCTTTAATTTATCGCCTTGATAAAGCCCTAATGTATGAGCATCTTCCGATTTTTCAGTACCATAGCCAACAGGTAAATCTCGAATAATCGTTAAGCCTTTTGTTAAAGTGACAATATCCGTCTTAGAAGACAAGCCACCTTGGGTAACGTCTTCATATTTAGCAAGTTCGTGGTATGTATTGTCTATCAGCTGTCGATTCCAGTCGTAACTCTCCCACCAAAAATAACTCGCGACTAAAGTGACCGAAGCAGCAATAGCTAACGATGCCTTTCTCAGTAATTTGTTTTGATTAGTATGTTTTCTGTTGCTTGAAGCGAGGTCTTTTTCTGGAAAAACAACATCTTCTAATAAACGTTTTATAAAGTAGCTTCTTACTTTGCCATTGGAACTTGCCTTAGTTTTACTTTTAATCCCGCTCGATAAATGAGTTGAAAGATGATCTATCGGTGTGCCTTCTTGTGTGGCACTCGTCAAGTAAACCCCACGAAGTAACGGTGCTTCTTCGTATGCATTTGGTGCAAAGATTTCTTTCAAAAAGTCATCTGCCGAGCTTTGTAAGAGCCTTAATTGCTTAGGAAACTCGTAAATCGCAGCTCGACGTTCCAGATCTCGCTCATGCCTTAATCGGGTATTTAATCTTGCGTTTAAAGTCAGCAGTAAATGATGAAACTCTTTATTGAATGTACTAACAATGTCAGTTTCTTCATCCACATCAAGTGGGAAAGTTACACCCCAAATTTGCTCACAGTCTTCCTTTGTTAAATCATCAAAAAACTCGTTAAAGCCTGCTACTAAATCCGATTTAGATAACAAAACATAAACAGGAAACGTCATGCCTAATTGGTTTTGTAGCTCCTGTAAGCGTTGTTTAATCGCTCTGGCATGCATGTTACGTTCGGTTTTAGTCTGGTTAAGCAATTCAGACATTCCCATACTAATAATCACACCATTAATAGGCCTAATTGGACGATACTTTTTCAGTAAGCCCAAAAAGCCCTGCCACGCTCTAGAGTCTTGTTTTACATGACTATCTTGTGTGGTATAGCGACCTGCGGTATCTATCAACACGGCTTTGTTAGTAAACCACCAATCGCAATGACGTGTGCCGCCGACGCCTTCAATCATATCCACACCCATTTTTTCTTTTAATGGGTACTCTAAACCTGAATGTTGAATAGCTGTCGTTTTACCACTACCTGGAGGGCCAATCATGATGTACCAAGGGAGCTCGTAAATACTTTTATTCTTTGTCAGTTTAGTCTGCTTTAAGATGTCTAAAGCTTGGGTCATCTTATTTTGCAGAACATCTATTTCGTTTTTAACGAGATCATCACCAGAAACCGTTTCACCCTCACCATTAATGAGGCTATCTACCATTTCATCACTTTGTTTTTTATTTTTGACCTGCTGCATAAAGTGCAGCCCACCCCAAATGATGACAATGACCAATAGTACGATCACTCTCACAGCTGTTGATGCAAGCGGTTCATAACCAGCAATAGCCACTAAGGGGCCACCAAACCAAATCAATAACGCTAAACATGTAAATCCAATGATTGTGATAACCCATTTAGATTTAAAAATATCGACAATCCTTTTGCCAATTGATTTTGCAGACATTATTACAATTCCTTTGTGTAATGCTAAAACAGTAAGTCTATTTCGATACGACGATTAAATGCGCGGTTTTGCTCACTGTCATTGGCAACTCTCGGTTCTGACTCGCCTCTTCCTTCTGGCCATAAACGACCTCGTAAAGACGCATTTTGAGCCAAAACATTACCTATTGAAGTTGCTCTTGCTAGAGATAGATGCCAGTTCGAAGGGTATTTTGAGGTAAAGATAGGTTCATCGTCAGTATGACCTGTAATCAGAATTTTCCCTGAAGTGCCTTCAAGTGTTCTGGCAATTTTTGCCAGAATAGCTTCAAAATCAGAACGAGGCTGAGTATTACCTGATGCAAATAACTCCCCCGCTTCAATTCTAATTCTCACCCGATCGGTTAACTGTTCAACTTCTAATAAGTTTTTAGAAATCTCAGTTTGTAATAACTGCTGCAGTAACAAGGCTTCATCGCGACTGATCAACTGTTCTTCAACGGTGTCTTCCCATGGCACAATACTGGTAAGTTGCTTATAAGCTGTTGATGAGTAGTCATTAATGCTGTATCTAAATCCTAAGTAAATAAACAATAACAACACACCAAAAAGCGCACCTATAACCCACAATGGAAATGGCTGTTCAAAGGTTTGGTTTGAGGCGATGTTCTGTCGCCAAGAAGGTGACAGCTCACGATGTAAATCATCTTTCGTCGATTGAATCACCAAAAATGTTCTTTCTCTTAATGCCTCTAACTGTTGATCACCTTGTGGCTCAACGCGCATCTTTCCAACAAACCCAAGGGTTAAACATAAATACATTAATTCTAATAAATTACACTTTTGTTCGGGCTGTCTTAATGATGCATCGAGTAATGTATAAAAATACTCACCACCTAAGGTTTCATTATGAAAGGTTGATAATAAACTGTCGGAGGCCCAGTAACTTTGTTCCCCCCAAGGTGAATTCAATACAACTTCATCAATAAAACAACACAAACAGTAACGCGCAGACTTTATATCTTCTGCACTCACATCAGCGCTACGTAATTGCTGCTCATAATTTTTAATTAACTCAACACAATGAACTCGTAATGTATCAATATCATCATGCTGAGCACTGGTGCGCAATTGGGTACATATAGATAGTAATGTTCCTGCAAAATCAACAATCGGATTTTGCGCTAAACTTAACACCGCACTTTGTGCACGGTTATCAAATTTGATTTCTTGTACCAATGTTTTCTGACTGTCATCATTAACTTTGGGTTTACTGGTTGCTAATCCAGCCCCTCTCCCAGGGCGAGGTTTAACAATAGTTTTATCTTCCACAACAAATATCCTTATACATTGTGTTTATTACGTGTTGATAGCCCAAAGCTCTATCTGTAACTCAGGGTATGCACCTGAAATATGCATAGCTAACCCACCACTAGATTTCAGCTTTACCCAATGGCTGTTATTTTTATCAAGCTGAAAGTAGTGATAACCGGCATGATACGGCACTTGTCGTGGTGCTATTGGTAAGGTTGAGATACCGATACCCGCCAGTTGGTTATTGACTAATTCTCGTATCGTTTCTACTGAACCAATTTTTATTTGTGATGGCAGCCTTTGGCGAAGCTCCTCACTCGGCACGTTCGCTTTCACAGCCAGAATAAAGTCTGCATTATCAAGCATGCTTTTATCTGAAATGGTGGCAAAATATACGCCGAACTTGGTCTTTTCTAACGCAAACTCTGTTGCACTTTGTTCAAGAACAGTACTTAAACCATGGTTGGTAATCACCATCACATTACTGAATACATACGTAAGATTGTCATGTTGGTAGATAGGAAATTTAGGCGGGCGTTTATCTGGGCTACTAAACGTAGCTAATTCACCAGAGAATGACAGCAAAGAGCAAAAAAAGGTTTCAGGGTGAACATGGCTAACTACAGAGTAATGTTCAAATATAGGTTGATACTTATTCAACAATTGCAGCATTAAAAAGTCTGCAATCGAACTTGAAGCACTTTGGGATTGATTTAATCTGCCAGCGATAGCATCTGCTCGTTGCTGGATCATGCCATTGATTTCGGTATTTATATTTTGCAGGGCTTTAATGTGGGAAATACCGGTACAGGCAGGAATAAACTTTTTATCAAGTTTAACAACACCTTCATCAGAAACATCAATGACTCTTGCTATCGCTATGGATACATAGCCTGAACGGTCTTCACTTTGCAATTTCAATCGACAATCTAATTTGGCCACCTGCAGCACTTCTGTAGCATCAGAGCCAAAACTGGTATCCACAATATTATGATCATCAAACACATATCTTGTTATTTGATTTTGTTCTTCCGACGAAATATTAAGACTGTTACTTTTAGATACAGGCAGAACAATATAAATCAGTTGATCAATGGTACCAGCAGGAATCGAAATCGCTTTAGGTAAAGGACTTTGCTCTGGTAATAATGCCAGCGTGTGATCCTGGAACATACATTCAATTCTGTCTAAACCAAATTGTCCTAGGGGTAATAATCCATGATTCACTTCAAAGCTGGTCACTCCCCACGCAAAAGGGTTAAGTTTATTGACCGCATGAGTTTGCTGATATTGTAAGAATCGCTCTTGTTGTTGCATGTGTTGTGGACGCAGGAACATCCCTTCCGTCCATGCTACAGGACTAAAATCACTCATAATTTCCCTATTATATAATGACGTTCAATGTCTTTATTTTTATTCTATAAAACGTTAATGCAATTTCTCTAAACCAGAAAGCTTCATCAAAAATGCATTATTGTTCAGAGTTATAAACGGCTATTTTTTCGATGTTTATCGTAATACTGTCATAGCCTGTAGGATCAACTTCAACCACTGAACGCCAGCGCGATGAGTCAATATCACGATACGCGACAACCACACCGACATAGCGAGTATTTGCCCCTAAAGACATTGGGTACTCACGAATTTCAGAAGGCTGAAGCTCTAATTGATCTTTGCGTATTAAATCTGGGCCTAATACAGACTCAGCATCTTCATATAATGTAAAAAAGTCTTGAGTATCAAAAATGGTTCTTGAAGACAACTCGAACACTTTGACCACGACCGGTGATGGACGAAGGTTAATATCAGGATTAATATCTTTACTGGCTTGAAAAGTAATATCCGTATAAGGCGGTACAACAGCATTAATCGTTTTGCAGCCAGTGTTGAATAATAGCGTGAAGACCAATGCAATATAATAAATACTAATTTTAAGTTTCATTTTACCGTTTCTCCCTAAAGTAATTTAAGTTTACTGTCATATGCTTTCACGAAATCATCTGATAACGCTGCAGAATTATCTCTCATGAATTCATTTTTATAATCTTGATGTAAGCTTTTGTAGACTTTCCATTGTCTTGTTTGCTTTTGACCTGGCAACATATCAGTTATCGTTTGACTCTGACTTTTTTGCTCTATCGCCTGAGGGTCTAACTCATTAAGTAAGCCTTGCAATGCACCAATGGTGCCGGCAGTTAAAGCAATATCATGCTTGCGTCCGTCATTGAAGGCTTCTGTAATCGCCTGTTGTGAAGACAAGAAACTCGCGCTGTTACGTAAGAATAAATTTTGAAATACATCATCAATATTGGCCGAAAACTTCAACGGATTATTTTCTCTTTGTTGAAATGTCGTCTGATTAATTCTGAATTCCATTTTAAGCTGAGAGCGTTGACGCAAAGAATCCATTAGACCTGTCAGCATTAAATGCATACTTTGGCCTAATTCCAGCATTAACGATTCATTCAGCACTTTGCCATAGTCTTGTTCATCTATCCCCAAGCCTTTAAAAAAAGCTTGAGTGAGAGATGTTATCGGCTGAACTTGTGTATTAGCTTCTTGCACTGGTGTTGTACGCGGCGTGCTTCGAGCGACGGGTTTGACTTGTGCTTGCGGTGCAGCTTGAGGCCTTGGCGTTTCCACTAAAGGTTTAGCAGCAACTGTTGGAGTCGCTGCTGGAGTGCTTTTCTGCTCAAAGAAATCCTTATCCCATTCTTCTGGGATTGTAGATTCTGGTGGCTTAAAGTGATCCTGTAGGTCGGCATTAACTTCAGATAATAGTGCTGAGTTTGAACTCGCTTTACCTAATAATTCTTGAGCATCAAAACCAGTAATATCATTATTAAAATCGTTGTTAAAAGCAGGCTCACTCGAACTAATGACTGCCTCTGCAGGTAAAATGTTCGATTGCTGAACTCCAGCAGACATATGCCTATTATGAGCAGAGTCAGTTGCCGAAATTAGCTTCGCACTGACCTCATAGTCACCGAAAGTTAACAAATCTTCGTGCTCAATCTTGTGGGCGACACCCGAACCTAGCGCTTCAACAGCACGATTGATGAATAAACCATTAGTTGATAAATCTTCGATGTAAAAACCATCATTTCGTTTAGATATTTGAGCATGCTTACCTGATACCACTTTATCAGGATCAGGCATATGCCAATCGCAAGTCTCAGACCTTCCTAAGCTCAAAACATTACCAACATTAATAACCTTGACCTGCTCGGGCGATAGTCTGTGATAACTTACAATCTCTAACGTTAATTCCATTTTATTACTCGTCTCATAATCCATTAAACTTAGTCACGTTCACCAACATATTTATAAGCGTTGTACGCCATTCAAACGTTCATAAAGCTCATTACCGCGGGCAAATAATTCACGAGCAGTTTTTAAGTACTGTTTTTCTAAATAGATATTCGCTTGACGTAAAAAAGAAGCCGCTAAACGTTTCTCAAGAGTCAGTAAGGGTTCAAAGTCGGCAGGCATACTTGTCGCTAAAATGGCTACTTCTTTGTCAAAAGCATGCAGTTTCTTTGGATCATCAATAAGATCAAGTTGTTCTGTAAGCACCTTGAACGTATCACGATAAAATACCTCGGCAGCTTCATAAGGATATTCAGCAGCAGAACCACTTTCAGTATCACGGTTGAAATCATTAAGCTTTTTAACAGC
>NZ_MCTY01000192.1:0-1766 GCF_002873635.1 Shewanella sp. 10N.286.52.B9 | reverse complement strand
TCATTAAGCTTTTTAACAGCAACACGCATTGATGCACCATATTTCAATAATGGTTCAGCTTCAGGACTTGCTGAAAAAACAACTTCTCCTGTAGTAATAAGTGCATTGATTTGTTCAACATCACGAAGTTTTAACGCCTGCTCAAATGCAGAAGTATATAAAACTAACGCCTCTTCATTAGGCATATACTTAAATTTAGGCTCTACGAAAGCTAAACCTTCTACAATCAACTTAATATTGTTATCCCCAGTCTCGTTATAGCGAGATTGCGACAACAACACAGTCAGACGATCAGACAAAGAATCAATGACTGATTGTTTACTTCGCTTCATCTGATTATTGATTTGCAACAACCTCACAGAATCGGGGTAGTAACGGCTAATGTCTGCAATTATTAACTCAATTTGACCGTAGTTTTGATATAAACCATTGTCACTTTTTGGCACTGCTGCTATTTGTTTCTCAATTAAATCCAAGACTTCGATTTGATGTTTTCTCAATAAACCATCGCGGATCAAACTTTTCTCGATCGGAAGACCATCAATTTGCTCAAATAGCGTCGAGGCAGTGATAAACTCGTATGCATCAGACTCATTTTTGACTTGCTCATTAGCTGAAATGATATTTTCTAAATCGCCAATTTTTTGTTCAGAAGCTTGATGCATCTGAAAACCTACAACACCAATCAAAGCAGCAGCAGCTAATGAAACAGGCACAGGCCAGCTCTTACTTTGAAACTTGGTGATTAATGATTGTATATCGAGTTCTCTTTGCGCTTTATGAATCGCTAAGCCTTTTTTTAAGCTTAACCAAAGGCGAAAACTGAGGTGTTTTGGTTTAGTCAGTTTTTGTTTGTTGGTATCGACTTCGTTAGCAGCGACTCTTAAATATGGGTGTTTACTTGTTAATAATTCATAGGTTATACAAGAAAACGCAAAAACATCATCCGCAGCACATGCTTCTTCGCCTAAAAGCTGTTCATAGCTTGCATATGCAGGGGTATAACCCGTTAAAGAAGGATCAGAATCGGCTTCAGCTAATGCGTACTGATCTACGTTTTGCTGAAAGTTTTTAGCAACACCAAAATCAAAGACTTTAATGTCACCCTTTCGAGTGAGAAAGATATTGGAAGGTTTTAAATCGGTATGAACAATCCCTTGTTTGTGTGCATAAGACAGAGCCGAGCCAATCTGCTCAATGATTTGCATTGTGCCTTTAAAGTTAATGCCCGATGGTTTAGAGCGCTTGATGACCTGCTCTAATGTCTCACCATCTAGCCACTCCATGACCATAAAATGGTAAGCATCATCGCTATCCACATCATAAACACGAATAATATTTGGATGGGAAAGTTGCTGTGTTTGAATCGACTCTTTAATTAACACTTGCTGCGCCTCAGGTGCATCAGCAAATTCCGATAATAATACTTTTATTGCCACAAAAGGCTCAGAAACATTAAGTGATTCGAAGTATAAATCTTTTGCTCGATATATGTCACTCATGCCACCATGGCCGATTCTAGACTCAATTAAGTAACGTTTTTTCAAACATTTCCCAATCAAATTAGTTTTATTCTCAACTGTTTTAGTTTGATTCATTCCAGCCACAAAAGTTTTATCATCAATTGATAGGCTCGATTCTTGACACTTATCCATAAGTACAGGTTTATCCCTAAATATAATCAAAAGGTATGTAGACTAACTACCTAGTAATAAAAAATCTATAATATGGTGCAGCATCGCATATGAAAAAACAACATTTAATAT
>NZ_MCTY01000191.1:0-11596 GCF_002873635.1 Shewanella sp. 10N.286.52.B9 | reverse complement strand
ATTTTTTATAATGTTTTAAACTATCGTCTAATTTTATTTGTTTAAAGTGAGCTGTAAATTAGCCATCGAACTCAAAATTCAGATAGATTTCGCCTCCGATAGAGTGTGATCTAATTCATACTTTTGCAAACCTGTAGTATACTACGGGTCGGATTTCAAGCCCGAACCTGTGGAATGGTCATTCTCTATATTGAATGACGTTCAGTTTCGCTGTTAGGCGCAATAACAAAGAGGAATGTTGCCGTGCTAGAAGCATATCGTAAACACGTCGCAGAACGTGCTGCAGAGGGTGTTGTCCCTAAGCCATTAGATGCACAACAAGTGGCTGAATTAGTGAAGTTAGTTGAGACGCCGCCTGCTGGTGAAGAGGCCGTGATTCTTGACTTATTAGAGAATCGTATTCCCCCAGGTGTTGATGAAGCTGCCTACGTAAAAGCAGCATTCTTAGATGCAGTGGCTCAAGGCACTGTATCGTCACCCATCCTTTCAGCTGAGCGTGCTACCGAGCTATTAGGTACCATGCAGGGCGGTTACAACATTGAACCGCTTATCGCTCAATTAGATAATGATGCACTTGCGCCAATCGCGGTTACTGCGTTATCAAACACCTTATTGATGTTTGATGCCTACCACGACGTGGTAGAAAAAATGCAAAAAGGTAATGCTTTTGCTAAGCAAGTTGTTGAGTCTTGGGCCGAAGCAGAATGGTTCTTAAACCGTCCTAAATTAGCTGAAAAGATCACCTTGACCGTATTTAAAGTATCAGGCGAGACAAACACAGATGACTTGTCTCCGGCTCCTGATGCATGGTCTCGTCCAGACATCCCATTACATGCTTTAGCGATGCTGAAAAATGCCCGTGACGGTATTGTACCTGATGTTGCTGGCACTGTTGGTCCAGTTAAAGAAATCGAAGCCCTTAAAGGCAAAGGTTACCCGCTTGTTTATGTGGGTGATGTTGTTGGTACCGGTTCTTCACGTAAATCAGCGACTAACTCAGTACTATGGTTCATGGGCGATGATATCCCTTATGCGCCAAACAAGCGTGCAGGTGGTTTCTGCTTAGGTGGTAAAATTGCCCCTATCTTTTTCAACACCATGGAAGATGCAGGCGCGCTACCAATCGAGCTTAACGTAGACAAGATGAACATGGGCGATGTTATCGACATCTATCCATACGAAGGCGTCGTTAAGCGTAACGGTAGCGATGAAGTTATCTCTACGTTCGAGCTAAAAACCGAGGTACTGCTTGATGAAGTACGTGCTGGTGGCCGTATTCCATTGATCATTGGCCGCGGGTTAACTGACCGTGCCCGTGAAACATTAGGCCTTGCGGCTTCTGAAGTGTTTGTTCGCCCACAAGATGTGGTTGCAACCAATAAAGGCTTTACGCTGGCACAAAAAATGGTTGGTAAAGCATGTGGTGTTAAAGGTATTCGCCCAGGTCAATACTGCGAACCTAAAATGACTTCAGTTGGTTCACAAGACACCACAGGCCCAATGACCCGTGACGAACTGAAAGATTTAGCATGTTTAGGCTTTAGCGCCGATTTAACCATGCAGTCTTTCTGCCACACTGCGGCTTATCCTAAACCTATCGATGTGAACACTCACCACACCTTACCTGATTTCATCATGAATCGTGGCGGTGTTGCACTGCGTCCAGGTGACGGGGTTATTCACTCTTGGTTAAACCGTATGTTACTACCTGATACCGTTGGTACTGGTGGTGATTCACATACCCGTTTCCCAATCGGTATTTCATTCCCAGCCGGTTCTGGCCTAGTAGCATTTGCTGCTGCAACAGGTGTTATGCCTCTTGATATGCCTGAATCAATTTTGGTGCGCTTTAAAGGTGAAATGCAACCAGGTATCACCTTACGTGACCTAGTTCATTCTATCCCGCTTAAAGCCATTGAAATGGGTCTGTTAACGGTAGAGAAGAAAGGCAAAATTAACGCTTTCTCTGGCCGCGTATTAGAAATTGAAGGTCTTGAGCAACTTAAAGTTGAACAAGCATTCGAATTATCTGATGCATCAGCAGAACGAAGTGCTGCAGGTTGTACGATTAAGCTAGATAAAGAGCCAATCATTGAATACCTAAACTCTAACATCGTGATGTTGAAGTGGATGATTTCTGAAGGTTATGGTGACCGCCGTACCATCGAGCGTCGTATTACAGCGATGCAAGAGTGGTTAGCAAACCCAGAGCTAATGGAAGCAGATGCAGATGCTGAATATGCTGAAATTATTGAAATCGATTTGAACGATATCAAAGAGCCAATTCTTTGTGCGCCAAACGATCCAGATGATGCGGTATTACTATCATCAGTTGCAGAAACAAAAATTGACGAAGTGTTTGTTGGTTCTTGTATGACTAACATTGGTCATTTCCGCGCAACCGGTAAAATGCTAGAGAAGTTTGCCACGACCTTGCCGACTCGCTTATGGATTGCACCGCCAACTAAGATGGATAAAGACCAGTTAACTGAAGAAGGTTACTACGCGATCTTTGGCCGTGTTGGTGCGCGTATCGAAATCCCAGGTTGTTCACTGTGTATGGGTAACCAAGCACGTGTTGCTGAAGGTGCGACCGTTGTTTCAACGTCAACGCGTAACTTCCCTAACCGTTTAGGTACAGGTGCAAATGTGTACTTAGCTTCAGCTGAGTTAGCAGCAGTAGCGGCATTGTTAGGCCGTCTACCGTCACCAGCAGAGTATCAAGAATACGCGAAAGAGTTAGATGCAACTGCAGCTGATACTTACCGTTACTTGAACTTTGATCAAATTGATTCTTACACTAAGAAAGCTGACAGCGTGATTTTTCAAGCTGCAGTGTAATCTTTAAAAAGTAACAATCGATATAAAAAATGCCAGCGATTAAGCTGGCATTTTTGTGTCTTGGAATTGGGATTTTGAGCGGATAGCCATTACTTTTTGATGACTAAAAATGCCCAAACCAAGTTTGGAAATACCAAACTAAGAGTATTTGATATTCATATCAATCAAGGGTTCACGTGAACCTTTTTCGGCACGAAGTCGTGCTAAATACCGTTCCCAGATTTCCACTTGTTGATTACCCAGTTCAAATAAAATCTTCCACGAAAACAAGCCGGTATCATGACCATCATCAAAAATGATTTTTACTGCATAATTGCCTACAGGCTCAATGGCAGTGATATTGACGTTTTTCTTGTGGGTGACCAAAATTGGATTGCCGTGGCGCTGCACTTCAGCTGAAGGGGAGTGAACACGTAGCATTTCGCAGCTGATATTAAACACTTCACCGCTTTCAAAGCTCACTTCAAGTAACTTAGATTTACGCTTTAATTTAAGATTGGTTACAACGGGGCTATTGGCTTGCTGGTTCATGGCATTGCTCTCTTTAAAATACTGTCAGCAACGTTAAGATACTCTTGGCTGGCAATGATAGACAATAAAAAAGGTGATAGTCCATTGTGGCACTATTCACCTTTAATTTCCTAATATCTGTGAGGCTAAATTAGTAATAGATCACAGCTAGGTTGAGATAAGCTTAAGTAATCACTACAAAATGAAGCGGCTTAAGTCTTCATCTTCTACTAGGGCATCTAAGTGATCATTGACATAGTCGGCATCAATTACAAAGGTGCTACCTGATTTTTCTGAAGCGTCATATGAAATCTCTTCCATCAGCTTTTCCATCACAGTATGCAGGCGACGAGCACCGATGTTTTCAGTGGTCTCGTTCACTTGCCAAGCCGCTTTAGCAATGCGTTCAATACCACATTCACTAAATTCAACTTTAACGCCTTCAGTCCCCATTAACGCCACATATTGCTCGGTTAATGATGCATGTGGCTCAGTTAGAATACGTTTAAAGTCATCAGCGGTGAGTGCACTTAGCTCAACACGGATTGGTAAACGACCTTGAAGCTCAGGGATTAAATCCGATGGCTTAGACATCTGGAATGCACCTGAGGCGATAAACAAGATGTGGTCGGTTTTGACCATGCCGTGTTTAGTGGTCACAGTACAACCTTCGATTAATGGCAGTAAGTCACGTTGTACCCCTTCACGTGATACGTCAGGGCCTGAGCTTTCGCCGCGCTTACAAATCTTGTCGATTTCATCTAAAAATACGATACCGTTTTGCTCTACCAAGTCGATAGCTTGCTCTTTCATGTCTTCTTGATTGACAAGTTTTGCAGCTTCTTCTTCGATAAGCAGCTTGAAGGCTTCTTTAATTTTAACCTTTTTACGGTTTTCTTTAGTTTGCCCCATGTTTTGGAACATACTTTGAAGCTGATTAGTCATCTCTTCCATGCCTGGAGGTGACATGATCTCAACACCCACTTGCGGCGCGGCTAAGTCGATATCAATTTCTTTATCGTCTAGCTGGCCTTCTCGTAATTTCTTACGGAAGATTTGACGGGTATTTGAATCATCTTTCTTTTCAGTATCCCAGTCTTCTTTTGGCTTAGGCAATAGGGCATCAAGGATGCGCTCTTCTGCAAGCTCTTCAGCGCGATGACGGCCTTTTTTCATTTGCTGTTCGCGGGTCATTTTCACGGCTGAGTCAGTTAAATCACGGATGATTTGCTCAACTTCTTTACCGACATAACCCACTTCAGTGAATTTAGTGGCTTCTACTTTAATGAAAGGCGCATTAGCTAGTTTTGCTAAACGGCGGGCAATTTCAGTTTTACCGACACCGGTTGGGCCAATCATTAAAATGTTCTTTGGCGTCACTTCTTGGCGAAATGAGGCTTCAAGTTGCATGCGTCTCCAACGGTTACGAAGCGCAACGGCTACAGAACGTTTAGCATTTTTTTGACCAATGATGTGCGAGTCTAGCTCATGGACAATCTCGCGTGGGGTCATTTCAGACATAGATAATTCCTTACGTGCTAATTTAGTAGTCGATTTGCTCAACGGTTTTATGTTGGTTGGTGAATACACATATATCACCGGCAATCGTTAATGATTTTTCTGCAATGTCACGGGCACTTAAATCGGTATTTTGTAATAAGGCTAGCGCAGAAGCGTGGGCATAGTTGCCACCAGAACCAATTGCAATTAGGTCATGCTCAGGCTGAACCACATCGCCGTTACCGGTAATGATTAATGATTCTTTGGTGTCGGCGACAATAAGCATGGCTTCAAGGTTGCGGAGCATTTTGTCGGTGCGCCAATCTTTGGCGAGTTCAACGGCTGATTTTAATAAATGGCCTTGATGCATTTCGAGCTTGGTTTCAAAACGCTCAAAAAGAGTAAATGCATCGGCTGTGCCGCCAGCAAAACCTGCGATAACTTTATTTTGGTATAAGCGACGCACCTTACGTGCATTGCCTTTCATGACGGTATTGCCAAGGGATACTTGGCCATCACCTGCGATGACAACTTGATTATTGCGGCGAACGGAAACGATAGTAGTCACGGTAAATCCTCTTAACGACTGCAGCGTAAAATAGTCTGCTGCTGGTTGATAAACTAGATATGGGGGTGGTTAATAGAAATTCAAGGGAATAAAAAAGACGCTAACAATGTTAGCGTCTTTTTTGAGTTGTTTATAAGTTCTTGGCTACTGAGGCTGAACTCTCACTTCGCTAAGTTTAGTATTCCCATAGCCAAATTTGGCAGCCATTAATGCTAGCACGCTGCAATTTATGTCTGGCACGCTCTGCGGCACGTTTTGACTCAAATGGCCCTAAGATCACTTTATGCCACACGCCAGTCGTGCCTTGGGTCGCTCTCACTTGGGCTTCTAGACCTTGAAAGGCAATCACGGCTTTCATTTCTTCAGCCTGAGCAAGCTTTCTAAATGAGGCGCATTGCATTTGGTAAGGGCCTTGAGACTTCATCGCACCTTCTGGCACTTCAATATCAATACTTTTATTTTCTAGCTCTTCCAAATAAGTCCACTGCTCCGTTGGCTTTGGCGGCAGGGCATTAGGGTCTTTTTTCGCAGGTTTTGGCGTTGGCTTTTCAACCACTTGGCTTGCTGGTGCTGACTCAGGCGTAGCATCATCAGAACTACCACTGATAAACCACAAGAAATAACCAAAACCGCCTAACAGTAAAATGACCACCAAGGTCGGCAAATAAGGAATAGAGCGCTTTTGCTGAGCTGCGCCTCTCTTTTTAGATGCCGAACGTTTTTTGGGACTAGGCTTTTTATTAGCGTAATCTCGGCTCATTTACATACGCTCTAAGGTTTCGATGCCTAACAGCGACAAACCGGTTTTTAAGGTTTTTGAAGTTAACTGCGCCAATAATAAACGGCTTTGTTTTTGCGCTTCAGTTTCAGCGGCAAGCACAGGGCAAGCTTCATAAAAACTTGAGAATTCACTGGCTAGCTCATAAACATAGGCACACATAACATGTGGCAAGCCTTTTTCTGTCATGCGAGTTAATACTTCGCCAAACTGAGCAAGCTTAGTGCCGAGTTGCTTTTCTTTATCGTGTTCAAGCACGATTTTAGCCTGACTTAAGTCAACATCTGCTGCACGTTTAAAGATGCCTGCAACACGGGTGTAAGCATAAAGTAGGTACGGAGCGGTATTACCTTCAAAGCTGAGCATTTGCTCAAAGCTAAAGATATAATCGCTGGCACGGTTTTTTGAAAGGTCAGCATATTTAACTGAGCTAATACCTACAACGCGAGCCACTTCAAGGAGTGTCTCTTCGTCCATATCAGGGTTTTTGCTACGCACTAATTCAACGGCGCGAGTGTTTGCTTCATCGAGTAAATCGACTAACTTAACAACGCCACCACTACGGGTTTTAAATGGACGACCATCAGGGCCATTCATGGTGCCGAAACCTGTGTGCTCTAGCGATAAACCTTCACGGACGAAACCGGCAGTTTTAGCCAGTTTGAATACTTGTTGGAAATGCAGTGCTTGGCGCAAGTCGACAAAGTACAGGGCGCGATCGGCTTTTAATACATTTGAGCGGTAACGCATTGCCGCTAAATCAGAGGTGGCATATAAATAACCGCCATCTGCTTTTTGAATAATAACCGGTAGAGGCTCGCCTTCTTTGGTGCGAAACTCTTCTTGGAATACCACTTTAGCGCCATTACTTTCGCTTAATAATCCTTTAGCTGCTAAGTCTGTAACCACTTGGGCTAAATCATCGTTGTAAGCACTTTCGCCATGAACATCTTCACGGGTTAAGGTCACCCCAAGACGTTTGTATACCTCATGACAATGGGCTAACGAAATATCATTAAATTCACGCCACAGTTTGTTGCAGTATTCATCACCTGATTGCAGTGATACGACTAAGTTACGGGCGCGGGTAGCAAAGTCGCTTGATTCATCAAAACGTACTTTTGCTTCACGGTAGAAAGTTTCTAAATCAGATAGCTCAAGATCAGCTTGTTCGCCATGAGCTGCGCGAAGCTCTTCCATATATGCCAGTAACATGCCGAACTGAGTGCCCCAGTCACCCACATGGTTTTGACGAATGACCTTATGGCCTAAAAATTCTAGTGCGCGTACTACACTGTCACCAATAATGGTTGAACGTAGATGACCTACGTGCATTTCTTTGGCAAGGTTTGGTGATGAGTAATCAACTACAATGGTTTGTGATTCAGGTAAGGTGATCCCTAAATGCTCACTGTTTAATGCATCTTGCAGTTGATTCGCTAAGGCATTTTCATCAATAAAGAAGTTGATGAAACCAGGGCCTGCAATTTCAACTTTAGCCACATGGCTAGATGCCGGTAGGTTGTCGATGATTAGCTGAGCGATATCGCGCGGGTTCTTTTTAGCAACTTTGGTTAGCATCATCGCTAAGTTAGTGGCTAAATCACCATGAGTTTTATCTTTAGTGCGCTCAACTTGAATGCGAGCCTGAAAATCAGCTGGGACAATGCCTTGTTGCTTAAAAGAGTCGACGGTTTGTTCTAGTAAAGATGCAATATGTGATTTCATGGGCGTTTATCAGCACTAACTTAAAGTAAAAGACAGGAGTAACCGACTATTTTAGCCGCTTTTGATACTCGAATGCTATCTCGATAGTGTTTTTATTCGAGATTTTTTTTAAATTTCAGCAAAGCGAATTTTATCGCAGAATAAGCCAAGCTGATTACATTAAATCTTGCGGGTCGCGGTCAATGCTCCAACGGCATTTTTTACTTTCAGGCAATGCCTCAATGGTTGGCAATACTTGCTCAAAAACCTGTTGTAATCGTTGTCTATTTTTAGCTTGGAATAATAACTGGCGGCGGTATTTGCCCGCTTTACGATCCAATGGAGCAGGCATTGGGCCAATGACTTCAAACTCTTTATCTTGGGGTAATAAGCTGGCCACCTGATTGAGAAAGCTATCGGCATCTTCTGCTAAATGGGCATCGGCTCTAAGCAGCACCATGTGCCAAGCGGGTGGTAACAGGGCTTGTTGGCGCTCAAGTAATTGCCCGCGGGCAAACTTACCATAACCGTGCTGCAGTAAATCCCTTAATATGGGGTTATCACTTTGATGGGTTTGTAGTAATACTTTACCGGGCTTATCAGCACGGCCGGCGCGGCCTGAAACCTGGGTATAAAGCTGCGCAAAGCGCTCTGGGGCTCGAAAGTCAGCGCTGAATAAAGCGCCATCGACATCCATTAATCCCACTAAAGTCACATCTGGAAAATGATGCCCTTTAGCTAGCATTTGGGTGCCCACTAAAATTTTATATTCACCTTTTAAAATGCCGTTGAGCTGTTTTTCTAATGAGCCTTTTCTGCGGGTGGTGTCACGATCGATCCTCACTACCGGATATTGGGGAAACTCTTGTGCTAAGGCTTGTGCCAATTGCTCTGTGCCGGTGCCATGGCCCATTAACATGGTGCTGCCGCACTCATGGCATTGATGAGGAATAGCATATTGATTGCCACAATGGTGACAGCAGATTTCATTTAAACCTTGATGAACAGTAAAAAAGGCATCGCAGCGATCGCATTCATGCAAATGTCCGCACTCATGACAAAGTAGGGCTGGCGAAAAGCCACGGCGGTTTAGAAATAGTAATACTTGGTTGCCCGCATCTAGGTGCATACGCATTTCATTGATCATTGAGGCGCTCATGCCGGCCTTAAGCGGATGGGAGCGAATATCGATAATTCCTTGCTTCACTTTTTGGGCTGCACCTGCGCGTTCGCCGAGTTCTAAGTGGGCATAACGGCCTGAAATGGCATTCTGTAGCGATTCTAGCGATGGCGTTGCCGAACCTAAAATCACTTGAATATCTTCTAAGTGGCCGCGCATAACAGCTAAATCGCGGGCGTGATAACGCACCCCTTCTTGCTGCTTAAAGCTGCTGTCATGTTCTTCATCAAGAATGATAAGCCCCGGATATGCCATTGGGGTAAATAATGCCGAGCGAGTGCCGATAATAATCGCGGCTTCACCGCTACGGGCCTGACGCCAAGCCTCTAAACGCTGGTTGTCAGTTAATGCGGAGTGAATAACGGCAATATTGACATCAAATCGGCGCTTAAAGCGGTTAATGGTTTGCGGTGTTAAGCCTATTTCAGGCACCAAAATCAGCGCTTGTTTACCTTGCTTTAGGATAGTTTCTAATACTGACAAATAGACTTCGGTTTTACCAGATCCAGTAATGCCCTCTAATAAACTGCAATGAAACCCTTGCTGCTGATTAAGGATAGATACTGCCACTGCTTGCTGTTTATTAAGTTTAAGTGGGGTTTCTGTCATGACCAATTGTTGACGCCAGCTTAAGTCGGCGGCATTGGTGATGTGTTGGCGCTCAACCCAGCCTTTATCTTCAAGGGCTTTAAAGGCCAATTTACTGAGCTCTTGGGTGGTAAATTCATCTTGGCTGATGGCCGACTGCTGCAGTAATTCGAATAATTTCTTTTGTGCTGGCGCTCTTTTGAGCACGCTGATATCGACTTGCTTGCCTTGCTCGTTTAACGCAAATACAGTCACAGTCTGCGGTTGAGCACTTGACCCTTTACGCAGGGCAACCGGTAAGGCTTGGCTGAGCATTTGCCCTTGGCTGGCAAAGTAATATCTTGCCGCCCAAAGTGTTAATTTGTACAAACTTTCAGGCAGTAACGGTTTATCATCCAGCAGTTCAGTGATAGCTTTAATCTTGTTTGCTGGCACGTCGCAGTCATCTTTAATGGCAGTAATAAGCCCAATTAGTTGCTGTCGACCAAAAGGCACTTTTACCCGCAGTCCAAGCTTTATTTGTGCTACGTTGGCTTCAGGGATTTGGTAACTAAAGGTTTGCCGCATGGGAACGGGCAATGCAACCTCAACAAACACAGGCATAAGTCATCATCATTCAGAATTGTGAAGCTCTAGTTTACTCCAGCTAGACCGTAAATAAATAGGATAAGAGAAAATTGATGTTAAAAGGATTATTTAGCAAACATACCCTAGCACTGTCTGTGTTTTTATTTTCGTTTAGTGCCCAAGCAGCGCTGAGTCATATCAGTATCAATAGCCGCCATTTTAAGCTAGATCAGCATCCGCAATTAAAGCTTAATATTGTGGCCGCTAACGATGATCTTTCACGGCTGAGTTTTCACTTACGTCAAACCGTTGGAGCAAATGAGGTTGTTGAGGAGTTAATGCTGCAACCTGTGAGTCGCTTTATGCTCTATGCCATAGGTGTTGATGATGTCAGTGACCCTAATGCTAAGCTGATTGTCAGTGAATATAAGGGCAATAGCTGGCAGCAGTATGCGGTATTGTCGGTATTTGATGCCCCTTACATAAAGCCAAATGGTCGCAGTGATATTAAAATCGATGCCGCTAAAGCACTCAAAAAAGTCCCGTTAGCTGCAACACCAGCCGAAAAGGATCCTATTATTGTAACGGCGAGTAATAACAGCAATAACAGTCAAGCTTGTATGGTTGAGCGTAATAACACTGAGACCTTATGGGGGATTGCGTCACGTTATGCTACATCGTGGAATACCCATGTTTATGGGGCGATGTTAGCGCTTTATGAGGCCAATCCTCAGGCGTTTTCTCAGCAGAAAATTCACTTAATCAAACAAGATGTGCCATTGCGATGCCCGACAAAAGTTCAGTTGAATCAATATATAACAAAGGCCGATGCGAAGCTTGAATTTGAGTCGATAGAAGCTAAACACCGTAGCCAATAAATAGCACTTGTTTGGTCTGGACACATACTGTACTATTGCGCGCCTAAAACACTATTGTTATTAACGCATGTGGTGCTCAACTTCGGGTTGGGAGAGCGACGTGGCCTCTATTAAAAGGTAATCCAAATGAAAACAGGTATCCACCCAGACTACGCTGAAATTACTGCAACTTGTACTTGTGGTAACATCATTAAAGTAAATTCAACTGCTGGTAAAAACTTGCACTTGGACGTATGTGGCGCATGTCACCCATTCTACACTGGTACTCAGAAAGTTGTAGACACTGGTGGTCGTATCGACAAATTCAACAAGCGCTTTGGTGCACTTGGTAAAAAATAATTGCTCTTGCAATTATTTTAAGAAAAAGACGCTTCGGCGTCTTTTTTTGTAGCTGTCACTTTTTACACAAATTTATTTTCAGCTGAATAAAGTTTTTGGTTATAAATTATATAAACTCAACTGAGTTAATAATATTGTTA
>NZ_MCTY01000190.1:0-61532 GCF_002873635.1 Shewanella sp. 10N.286.52.B9 | reverse complement strand
TGCAGGTTTCAATTCAGTGATACTGCAATCATGGGGGGAATGCAGTCACTGAGCTTGAATAAAATTGACAAGCTTGATTGTTTAAAAGCCTTTATCGTCGGAATATTAGCTTCTTAATAAGTGCACTTGGGGTGGTGCGCTTATCGAATCAAACCTATCGGAATCGTTATAAAATCAATTCGTTTTGTCTTTACTGGCACTAATGACATCCTTTCATTAGCACCGGCCTTACACTGCCTTTTGGCATTCCTGCGACCTATTATTATTGTTAGTCCCTGTTGCAGGTTTCAATTCAGTGATACTGCAATCATGGGGGGAATGCAGTCACTGAGCTTGAATAAAATTGACAAGCTTGATTGTTTAAAAGCCTTTATCGTCGGAATATTAGCTTCTTAATAAGTGCACTTGGGGTGGTGCGCTTATCGAATCAAACCTGCCGGAACAGTCTTAAAATCCATTCGTTTCGTATTCACGGGCACCAATGACATCCTTTCATTAGCACCGGCCTTACACTGCCTTTTGGCATTCCTGCGACCTATTATTATTGTTAGTCCCTGTTGCAGGTTTTTAGCTTACATAGCTGCTTTATATCAGCTTTTTATGTAATAAAATTGACAAACCTGAGGGTGAACAGCTCTATATTTTACAATAGATTTGTCGCTAATTAATTGCCGATGGGGGCAGCGTTTAATTCAATCAAGTTTGTCGGAACTGTGTTAATCCCCACTAATTGCTATTAATCGATAACAGCTGCTGATTCAGCTGAGATAACTTAAGTTGTAAGTGAGCTATCTCTGACACTAAAGCGCTTTTCTGTTTAGCTTGTGTACGCTTGCGAGTGGTCACGCCCTCGGCATTAGTTTTTGATGTCATCGCGGTTTCTTTATTTTTAACCCATTGGTAAACCGTTTTTGCTGAGATGCAGTATTGCTTAGCAACATCAGAAATTAATCGATTATGTTGCTTCACTTCAGCGATCACTTGCTGCTGAAAGCTCTCGGGATAAAACTTTGTTTGTGCTGACATATTAGCTCCAAGCATTTAAAAGCGATTAACTTCGTCGGCTTAACGATAAGACTATTCTACTTCCCATAGGCTACAGCCTACATGCTTATAAAAGTGGCACTGATTACGACAAAGATTCAAACATGTGTGTAATAATTTCATCATCGACTCCTGCTGATATTCAAATTTATAAGGCTTAAATTTCTCCACTAAATTGGTCAAATTAAAAGCTACCTCTTTAGTGATACGTAACTCAATGGAATACTTGTGCCAATTATGAAATAAATATTTTACCCTTTTATTACAGTGACTTATTTTTTTAAAGTGTTAGCTCTAAAAAGTGAGCGTGAAACATCTTGGTGCAAAAGTACTATTTTGGTGCGAATTGGTTTTAATTGGTAAACAAAAGTAACCATTAAAACTCTATGGTTTTAAGGCACAAAAAAGCGGCAATAAATGCCGCTTTTTATGCTGATGAGAGAGGGGGTTTTACGGCGCTACATTAAGAAAATGGTCGCTAAGCCTAAAAAGGCGAATAAGCCAATCACATCGGTGACTGTGGTTAGTACCATACCGCCAGCCAATGCCGGATCGATATTGAGTTTTTTAAGTATGAGCGGAATACTGGCCCCCGCTAGTCCGGCAACGGTCATGTTAATGAGCATCGCGCCGCCAATGAGACCGCCCAGTGCCATATCACCTTTCCATAGCCACACTGCAAAGAAGACCAGTACCGACCACATGAGGCCATTAAGAAAACCAATGGCTAATTCTTTACCGATAAGCCAACGGGAGTTACTTTGGCCAATATGACCCAAGGCGATACCACGAATAACCAGAGCTAAGGTTTGATTGCCTGCCACACCGCCCATACTAGGGACAATAGTCATTAAAATCGCGATGGTGGCAAATTGCTCTAACGTGCCTTCAAACATATTACTTACTGATGCAGCAAGTAAGGCGGCAAACAAGTTAATGGTAAGCCATAGCGAGCGTCTGAAGGTGCTTTTCATTACGGGGCCAAAGGTATCTTCATCGTCATCCATACCCGCCATCCCCATCATTGAGTGTTCGGCGTCTTCACGAATAACATCGACCACATCATCAATGGTAATACGGCCTAATAATTTTTGCGCTTCATCTACCACTGGGGCCGAAATCCAGTCATGGCGTTCAAATAATTGCGCCACTTCATTATCAGGCATGTCCACAGGGATGCTTTCTAATTCAGGATCCATGATGCTGCGAATGGTTGAATTAGGATCACAGGTGAGTAGATCGGCAAGGCGCACCCCACCAAGCACATGATCGTTGCGATCAACCACATATAAGGTATCTGTGGTATCGGGTAAGTTGCCGCGCTGGCGCAAATAGCGTAATACCACATCAATATTAACGTCAGGACGCAAAGTGACCGTATCAGTATTCATGATACTGCCAGCGGTGTCATCAGGGTATGACAGTGCTTGTTCGACGCGATGGCGGTCTTGACTGCTCATGGATTGCAGTACTTTTTTATAAACAGCATCTGGCAAACTTCTTAAGATGTAAGCCAAGTCATCGGTATCCATCCCAGAGGTGGCTTGGGCTACTTTTTCTGGGGTCATAGCGCTGATGAGTGAATCTTTTAACTCTTCACCGAGTTCTTCTAGGATTTCACCCGCTTGCTCATGATCAATCAGTTGCCATAACACTTGACGAGTTTTCGGCGGTGATGATTCAAGAATTAATGCGACATCGGAGGCGGCCATGTCATGAAGCATATTTCTGACATGAACAAACATACCGCTACCTAATGCTTGTGTAAGCTGATTAAGACGTTGTTCGGTCAGTTCGCTGTCGATGACTTCAATACCCATTGGCTACTCCTGAAAAGACGATGATGAAATGTTAACTTAACTCACCGGAAAGAATGAAGAAATTTCTAATATCTGATGGCTTGATGCGCAATTCATAAATACGCTAATACTGCTTGGTGGTGTGTTGAGTATAGCTAATAAAATAATGGTAAAGGTGAGTCGCTGTGTTTCCTTGGAGATGTTACTGGGCGCAGGCGGTTAGCTTTCTTCGTCAAATTTATCGTTGATTAACTTGCATACGGCCTCAAGGGCTTTTTCTGCATCACGGCCTTGAGCTTCAACAGTAATGATTTTACCAATGCCACTTTCTAACATTAATAACCCCAATACACTGGCAGCACTGGCTTGTTTCTCACCTTGGATAAGGGTGATAGTTGCGTCAAACTCGGTAGCTAAAATTGCCAATTTAGTCGCCGCTCGCGCATGCAAGCCTAGCTTGTTACTGATGGTAATTTGCTTTGAATAGGCCACCGTTTTGGCTGGCGTTGTGGTTAGCTTATTCAATGCCAAGCTCTCTATGGCGGGCGCTGACTTTGTGCTTAGAGTTGTTGAAACGTTTAGCGAGCTGATCGGCAATATAAACCGAACGGTGCTGACCGCCAGTACAACCAATGGCAATGGTCAGGTAGCTGCGGTTATTACGCTCTAAATGTGGCATCCAAGTGTCAAAAAGGTTTTCAATTTGCCAGATAAACTTATTCACCAAAGGCTGTCGCTCTAAGAACTCTTGCACGGGCGCATCTAGGCCTGTGTAGGGCCTTAACTCAAGCTCCCAGTGCGGATTCGGTAAAAAGCGCACATCAAACATAAAGTCTGCTTCAGCCGGCATGCCATGCTTAAAGCCAAATGACTCAAAATGTACCACTAATTCTTTATCAACACTGCCTAGCAAGATTTGCCGAACATGATCGCTCAATTCGTAGATATTAGTTTGCGAGGTGTCGATATAGTGATCAACCATTTTGGCTATGGGTTCGAGTAACCGCCCCTCAAGCTTAATGGCTTCTTGTAACGAAATTTGATTCTTAGACAGTGGGTGTAATCGGCGGGTCTCACTAAAACGCTTCAGTAACACTTTATCGTTGGCGTTTAAAAAGAAACTGGTAATGCTGGTATCGTCAGACAGTAAAGCAATTTGCTCTTTGAGTACTTTGCCTTGCTCTTCGATATTACGCACATCGACGCTAATGGCGACAAGCTCGTTACTATCTTTAAGCTGTTCAAGCAGGCTGCCAATCAGTGGCAGTGGCAGGTTATCAACACAGTAATAACCTAAATCTTCAAGCACTCTCAGTGCGACTGATTTTCCTGAACCTGAACGTCCCGATACGATGACAAGTTTCATGCAGTAATAACCTGATAAAGTTCTGTAGCGTCATGACTCTTTCGAAGTCGTTTAAGTATCAATTTATCACTGAGTTTCTCTGCCATGCTAGATAATGTGCTTAGGTGTTGCTGGCACTGATCTGCAGGTACAAGAAGCGCAAATAAAATATCTACAGGTTGCTTGTCTATGGCATCAAAGGCGATTGGCTCTTCGCATTTGATTAAAATAGCAATGGGTTCTTCGATATTATCTAAGCGCCCATGTGGAATTGCTATGCCATTTCCTATACCTGTACTGCCCATTTTTTCACGCGCTATTAGACTTTCAAAAATAGCCTGTGAAGAAAGGGTTGGGTACTGGGCAGCCATTAAATTGCTGATTAATTCCAGTACCTTTTTCTTACTGCCCGGAGTGGCACAGGTAGTGCACGCCGGCTGCAGGATGGTACGAAGTTCCATCGTTAATGCTTAGTGAGTTTCTCTTTATGTTTAATTACCTGACGGTCTAGCTTATCTATCAGGGCGTCTATTGCCACATACATATCAGCGTTACGCGATACAGCAAACACTTCACCGCCTTTTAGGTGCAGTTTGGCTTCGGCAATCTGTTGTAGCTTTTGAACATCGAGCACAACGTGAACATTATTGATCTGTTCGAAGTGTCGTTCAAGCTTTGAAAATTTTGTTTGCACGTATTCCCGTAAAGATTGAGTTATTTCAATATGGTTTCCAGTCAGGTTAATTTGCATAGGTCATCCTCCAATAACAAAAGTTATAAGCTTTTGCGTTGGTTTGAGGGAGGGATGAGCATTGCCTCTCGATATTTGGCTATCGTACGTCGAGCAACGTTAATCCCTTGTTCAGCCAATAGTGTCGCCATTTTACTATCACTAAGAGGCTTTTTCGGGTTTTCTGCAGCTACGAGCTTTTTAATAAATGCGCGAATTGCTGTAGAAGAGCATTCTCCACCATCATCGGTACTTACATGGCTTGAGAAAAAATATTTTAGTTCAAAAAGTCCACGGGGGGTATGCATGTATTTTTGGGTCGTGACCCGTGAAATGGTCGACTCGTGCATTTCAACCGCTTCAGCAATATCATTGAGCACCATCGGCTTCATGGCTTCTTCACCGAACTCAAAGAAACCTTGCTGAAATTGTACGATACAGTTAGCCACTTTTAGTAAGGTTTCATTACGGCTATCGATGCTTTTGATAAACCATTTAGCTTCTTGTAAATGACCACGAATAAATTGGCTGTCAGCTTGGCTTGAACCGCCTTTGGCCATAGCTGCATATTGCTGATTAACGCCAATTTTAGGCATGTTATCGGGATTTAGCTCGACCACCCAGCGACCATTCTTTTTAAGTACAGTAACATCAGGAATGACGTACTCATCTTTAATGGGGGTAATTTGCAAGCCTGGACGTGGATTGAGCGTTTGAATAAATTCAATGGCTTCACGTAAATCATCTTCTTTAAGCTTGGTTTTACGCATCAGTAACCTAAAGTCACGACCGGCGATTAAATCAAGATGATCTTTAATCAGTAACTTAACATTATCTATGCAAGGAATTTCATTAGGGTATTGGCCTAATTGAATTAATAGACACTCACTTAAATCTCGCGCTGCAATGCCGACGGGATCGAAGTGTTGTACCCGTTTAAGTACAGCTTCAACTTCATCGAGTTCGATATCGTCAGTGCCTAAGGATTGCAAAATGTCTTCAACGCTCTGGGTGAGGTAACCGCGCTCATCAATGGCATCAATAATGGCGGTTGCAATCACTAAGTCATTTTCAGAAAAGGGAGTGAGGTTTTTTTGCCATTCAAGATGCTCATACAAGCCTTCACTGGTTTCGCCTTGAAACGGCATATCATTACCGCTCGATACTGCGCCAGAGCCAGAAGTAGGCGAGGCGGTATACACCTCATCCCATGTGGTATCCATAGGGAGTTCTTCAGGCATAGAATCTTTAGTGAGCGATTCAGTGGTATCAACCGTTGAGGTGTCTTTTTCTATGGTGACTTGGCTATTATCACTAAAATCGGTGTCAGTTTGCAGGGCGTTTTCTTTTACGGGCTCTTTGGCTTTAGTGAATTCGTCTTCAAGCTCTAATAGCGGGTTTGAATCAAGTGCTTGTTGAATTTCTTGCTGTAGCTCCAATGAGGAAAGTTGCAATAAGCGAATCGCTTGTTGCAACTGTGGGGTCATGGTTAAGTGTTGACCCATTTTGAGTTGGAGTGAGGCTTTCATGTACCGCTTGTCCCTAATTGAATTACATCATCGCGACGAACAGTGTGGGCGCTAGTTTATGATCCTAGAAAAATAGACTAGATTAAGGTTTGTTGTTGGCCGCGAATGCCATACTAAAAACTGAATAGTGCTAACTATAGCTTGAATTGTTCACCTAAGTATACCGACCTAACTTGCTGATTGACTAAGATCTCAGCAGGTGTTCCTTCAGCAATCAAGTTTCCGTGACTCACAATATATGCTCGCTCACACACATCAAGTGTTTCACGGACATTATGGTCGGTAATTAGCACCCCTAAACCACGGCTTTTAAGTTGTTGAATAATTTTCTTGATGTCGATTACTGAGATAGGATCTACCCCTGCAAAAGGTTCATCTAATAAAATAAACTTAGGATTTGCCGCTAATGCGCGTGCAATTTCAACTCGGCGACGCTCGCCTCCCGATAACGCCATACCTTGGCTATCACGGATATGAGTTATGTTAAATTCTTCTAATAAATGTTCCAGTTCTTCAATGCGCTGCTCATTTGATAAGCTTTTGCGAGTTTGAAGCACTGCCATTATATTATCGTGTACTGTGAGCTTACGAAAAATACTGGCTTCTTGAGGTAAGTAGCCAATGCCTTTTCGGGCGCGCAAATGCATTGGATCTGCGGTTAAATCATCTTCATCGATCAGAATGCGGCCCTTATCACTTTTGACTAGGCCTACGACCATATAAAAGGTGGTGGTTTTACCCGCACCATTAGGGCCAAGTAAGCCAACAATTTGGCCGGTTTTTACCGTCAGGCTGACATCTTTTACTACCTGGCGACTTTTATAACTCTTAGCGAGATTTTCAGCGGTTAACGTAATTTGGGTCATTAGTCATTTTGCTCAGCTGCTGGGGCTGACAATGTCGCCTGCGCCTCAGCGTTAAGTGATTCAGTTACTTCGGGTGTTTCAGTTGAGTTCACAGCCTCTACAGCAGATAAATTGTTGTTTTCAATTATAGCTGGTGGCGTGTCATCACCGGGTTTAGCGCTGTCTGGTAAATGTGGTTGCTCATCTTTTTTCTTTTCAGAATCAATCAAGTCTGGGTGACTTTCTGGTTGAAAAATAGTGATAACCCGATCTTCACCAGTACCGGTGCTTTCAGCAATTAACTGCTGCTTTTCAATGTTGTAGCTAATTAGGTTACCAGTAACCTGGCTGCCAGCTTGGTCCAATTTAGCATTACCCGTTAAGGTTAAAATGCTAGTGGCAAGCTCATATTTAATTTCATCGGCACTGGCAGTACCAATACGGCCATCATCTAACTCTTGGGAAAATGTCGCAGGGTTACCTGTGGCAATCATGGTTTTTTGGGTGCCGCTTTCGGTGCCAAATGCGCGTAATTCGTCGGCATTAATGTTAATCGACCCTTGAGTCACATTAACTGGGCCATAGAAGATGACCTGATTGTTTTTTATGTCAGCTTTTTGGCTCACAGCTGCGACTTTAAGCTCTTGCTGTAAATCGCCTTCTTTTGCATAGGCGCTGGCAATACTGACTACACTGAGTAGTGAGGCAATCAAAAGTTTACTTTGCTTCATACGTTCCTTCTACTTGACTTAAAAGTTCAAGTTCTTGAGCATTTAAATCAGCATACAGGCCTAAACCTTGTATATTAAAATCTGACCCAGTAACAAAAATTTGTCTATCTGAGGTCAAAATCATGGTGTTCATATCGAGTGCCAACATGGTGGTTGTCAAAGATTGTAATGGCTCGTCGATGTTTATTGCATCAATAATAACATTATTTTCTAAAACTACTTTGCCTGTTTCATTATTCAGCTTGCCTAAATCTGCGCTTAATTGCCATTCGGCTTCACCATTTTCAGGATAAATAAGGTAGACAGGCTCAGTAAACATGGTTTCATTACTTTGCTGAAAGTGCTCCATGTATTTCGCTGAGACTCGGCTTTGCACTAAACCTTGCTCATTAAATTCAGTGGTGCGTAAGTCATTGGCGATAAAATCAGGGCGAGCAGGGGCAGGCAATTTACTTGCCTCCATCTGACTACGTTTAATTTGTACTTGCCAATAAAGGACTAAGGCTGCGCCAAAAAATCCGATAATAGCGAAGGTCACTCGGCTCATATACTCATTCCGTGGGCATTTTCAAACTTATCTTGGCTAAGTAATAGCAAATCGGTGAGTTCACGTAATGCGCCATTTCCGCCGTTAATGGTGGTGGTCATATGGCAATGTTGTTTAACATAAGGATGGCCATCAGCCACACAAACTGCAAGGCCAACCTGTTTCATCACAGGTAAGTCAACCATGTCATCACCAATATAGGCGACTTCATCTGGGCTAACGCCATAGGTATCTAACAGGCTTTGGTAAGGCACTAGTTTATCATCAACACCTTGATAAATATGAGTGACACCTAAAGCGGTCATTCTATTTTCCACAATGGCAGATTTACGCCCGGTTATCACAGCAACATGAATATTACTGGTTAAAATAGAGCGAATGCCATAACCATCACGGGTATGAAATGCTTTTAACTCTTCCCCTGCATTACTTAAATAAATACGGCCATCGGAAAATACCCCATCGACATCGCAAATAAGCAGCTTAATTTTTTTGGCTTTTTGCCAAACATCATCAGAGATTGGGCCGTAAAAACCTTGGTGCAGTGTTTCGTGTAATGACATGTTAAATGACTCCAGCTTTAACCATATCGAGCATGTTAAGTGCGCCGACTGGGCGTTGGTTCTCGTCTACGACAATTAAACCGTTAATACTTTTTTCTTCCATAATCTGTAATGCTTGCGCGGCTAAAATACCTGGGCTGATGGTAATGCAGTTGGTTGTCATTACATCGGCAATAGCGGTAGTACGCAGGTTCACTTCAGCATCGATGACGCGGCGTAAATCACCGTCAGTAAAGATCCCGACTAGCTTGTCTGCATTATCGATCACTGCAGTCATACCTAAACCTTTATTTGAGATCTCATATAGGGTTTCAGTAATGCAGAGCTCACTTTTCACCTGTGGAATATCAGCGCCTTTGTGCATTACATCGCTGACTTTAAGTAATAGTTTACGACCTAAAGATCCACCAGGGTGGGATAGGGCGAAATCATCACGGGTAAAGCCTTTCGCTTGCAATAATGCTACGGCCAAGGCGTCACCCATCACCAAGGTTGCGGTAGTGCTTGATGTTGGTGCTAGCCCTAATGGGCAGGCCTCTTCAGGCACTTCAATACATAAATGCAGTTTAGATAGCTTGGCCATATTGGATTCTGGTTTACCCGTAATCGCGATTACCGGGACCCCCATGCGCTGTATAACGGGCATTAAGGTGAGAATTTCACTGGCTTCACCAGAATTTGATATGGCTAAAATAATATCATTTTTTGCCAGAGCGCCTAAGTCGCCATGGCTTGCTTCGCCAGGGTGAACAAAAAATGCAGGCGTGCCTGTGCTGGCGAGTGTGGCAGAAATCTTATTGCCAATGTGGCCAGATTTGCCCATGCCCATGACAATGACTTTGCCTTTACATTCTAAAATGAGTTCACAGGCTTGGCCAAACTCGTCTGAGTCTACATATTGATAAAGGTTATCTAATGCTGCCTTTTCAATATCAATGACTTGACGACCCCATTGGCGCAATTGTGTTTGTTCTGTCATATGTATCTCTCTATTGTCCAAAGCGATTTCGGGTTACGCTTTGGTGAGTCACACATCTTTATGCCCCATTATTGTGATTGAAATAAGACAACTTGGTACGCAATAAAGACGATTAATAAAAGGGCTCCATGCCAGCGAGTAAGCTGCTTTTTAGCGCCACTCGATAATACCAGTACTGCTAATGCGGTGCTGGTTGCTAGTACCATGTAAAAATCTCGACCGCTTGCATTTATGTCGATTTCACCTGGGGCAATCAGCCCTGGAATGGCCAGCACTGCTAAAATATTAAAAATGTTTGAGCCAACAATATTACCAATCGCGAGGTCGTCTTCTTTTTTTAGGACGCCAGCGATGCATGCTGCTAGTTCCGGTAAACTGGTGCCAATGGCAATAATGGTCAAGCCGATGACCAGATCTGACAAGCCAAATGTCTTGGCAATGCCTACCGCGCCCGTCACCATCCAGTCTGCCGAGAGTGGCAATAACACCATACCAACAATGATCCAGATAATAGCATGTAATGTGCGTACATTTTTAGGGATCTCTGCGTCAGACTCATCAGCTAGGACATCTTTTTTCTTATTTCGCATCGCGCTCCAAATGAAATAGCCCATCAAGGCGAAAAATGCGATTAATAATACCCCTCCTTCAACACGGGTGAGCATGCCATCGTGAATAAGGTAGCCAGCTAATACGGTTGCCGCAATCATGATTGGAATTTCACGCTTTAAGGTTTCTGAGCGAACTGAAATAGCCCCAAACAATGCGGTAACCCCTAATATCAAGGTGATGTTAGCCACGTTTGAGCCGAGCACGTTACCAATTGCAGTATCGCTCATGCCTTCCATTGATGCGGTGGCAGCAACCAGCATTTCTGGCGCTGAGCTGCCCATGGCCACAATGGTTAAACCGATTAACATTGGTGGCAGGCCTAAGTTTCTAGCAAAGGCGGCAGCTCCGTAAACAAAGCGATCTGCGCTCCAAACTAATGCGCCCAATCCGACGATGAGCATCATGATATTAAAAAGCATCTTGTTCCAATTATTTGAGTTATGGCGATATTTTTGTCAGATATTAACAAAAATCGTCGCTATTGCGAAAATTGTTAGGGATTGTAACGCATGGTGATTGATTTGTTGTAGGTTCTTACACAATTTCGTACACTTCAGCTCTACATCTCGTTCTCTAGGAAGGCTATTATTTCCTCTATAGACATGTCTACTCCAAGTTTAGAGCCCACTAGGTCAGCCCTTGTAGAAGTTAAGAACATGGGCTTTAGCCGAGGGACTAAGGTTATCTTTGATGATATCAGTCTCAGCATTCCAACTGGCAAAGTGACCGCCATTATGGGGCCAAGTGGCATAGGTAAAACCACCTTACTTAAACTTATCGGCGGTCAATTAACCCCTGATAGTGGTGAGGTGCTTTTTGCTGGGCAAAACATTCACCAACTGAAGCGGCAACAATTATTTGAGCAGCGAAAGCGCATGAGTATGTTGTTTCAAAGTGGGGCGCTTTTTACCGATATGAATGTGTTTGATAATGTGGCGTTTGCGCTGCGTGAGCACTCAGGGTTAGCTGAAACTATTATTCGTAAGATTGTGTTGATGAAGCTGCAAGCCGTGGGGCTGCGGGGCGCCGCTCTGATGATGCCCAATGAGTTATCCGGCGGCATGCAGCGCCGAGTTGCATTGGCGCGGGCGATAGCACTTGAGCCTGAAATGATTTTGTATGACGAGCCTTTCGCCGGTCAAGATCCTATTTCGATGGCGGTGCTGGTGAAATTGATTGGCGAATTATCTGAAACATTGAGGCTGACTTCGGTGGTCGTGTCCCACGATGTGGATGCAGTATTGAGTATTGCCGACTATGTTTATGTTATCGCCGAGAAAAAAGTAATCGCTTCAGGCACGCCTGCTGAATTACGGGCTTCAACCAATCCACAAATTGAGCAATTTATTCATGGAGCACCCGATGGGCCGGTGGCTTTTCATTATCCAGCTGAAGACTATCAACAGGAGATGTTAAGTGGACGTGATTAACTTTATCAGTAATATTGGCCGCTTTGCTTTGGATTTTATTTCAGGTCTAGGCCGAGCAGGGCTGATGTTATGGGGCGCTATTGCCCGTTGGCCGAATGTTAAAAAAGATATTGGCTTAATCACCAAGCAAGTTTATGTGTTGGGTGTTCGCTCCATGGTGATCATCATAGTCTCTGGCCTGTTCATCGGTATGGTGCTGGCATTACAAGCTTATACGGTACTGGCTGATTTTGGCACGGTCGAAAGCCTAGGGCCCATGGTGGCATTGAGCTTATTAAGAGAGCTTGGTCCTGTGGTTGCGGCATTACTTTTTGCAGGGCGCGCAGGCTCGGCATTAACCGCTGAAATTGGCTTAATGAAGTCAACCGAGCAGTTATCAAGCTTAGAGATGATGGCGGTTGACCCTTTACACCAAATCATAGCGCCACGTTTTTGGGCGGGGGTTATCACCCTGCCATTATTAGTGATGATGTTTTGTCTTGTTGGCATTATCGGCGGTCATTTAGTGGGAGTTGAATGGAAAGGCATTGATAGCGGCTCTTTTTGGTCAATTCTGCAAGCATCGGTTGAGTGGCGCCAAGATATTGTAAATTGTTTAATCAAAAGTGTGCTTTTTGGCGTAGTGGTAACCTGGATATCTTTATATCGTGGTTATGAAGTCATTCCCAACCCCGAAGGCATTAGCCGAGCGACCACATCCACTGTGGTTCAGGCGAGTTTAGCAGTGTTAGCGCTCGATTTTTTACTGACAGCGATTATGTTCGGCAATTGATGTTAACTGCTGAGTGTTAGCGGGAGGTAAGTTGGGTAAATTTTGCATTCATTAATTAAAGTGGTTTAGTCGTATGTTGACACGGAAAATAGAGTTATTGGTTGGATTGTTCTTATTGTCAGGCTTAGTGGCATTTTGTGTGCTGGTATTTAATGTGGCCAATGTTGAGCTTAAGCCTAATCAGGCAACTTACAGTTTACACGCTGAATTTAGCAATATCGGTGGCTTAAAAGTACGCTCGCCAGTGAAAGTGGGCGGGGTGGTTGTCGGAAGGGTAACTGATATTCAGCTCGACCCCAAAAAGCTTGTACCGATAGTGAGCATCACTATGGATAAGCAATATGATCAATTTCCAGAGACCAGCAGCTTATCGATTTTAACTGCAGGTTTATTGGGTGAGCAGTTTTTGGGGTTAACCCCAGGCTTTATGGATGATGATATTGAGATGCTCGCTGATGGCGATAAAATTTATGACACGCGCTCAGCATTAGTACTGGAAGACTTAATCGGTCAGTTAATCTATAGCATGTCATCGGATGATAAGTAGGAGCGGTATATGAAGCAGTTTATTCGCGTTATGTTAAGTGTCTTTTTATGGTTAAGCATCAGCCAGCTTGGTGCTGCAGAGCTGACGACTGATGACATAGATACCCATGATCCGTTCAAGCTGGTGCAGCAAGTATCAGAGAAAACCTTTGCGCGTTTTGATAAAGACAAAGCCCTCATTGACAATGATTTAAGCTATTTAAAAGTTATCGTTCGCGAAGAGCTTATGCCCTATGTTGATTATAAATACGCCGCGTATAAAGTGATGGGGCAATACCTGCGTGACACGACTCCTGAACAACGTCAGCGGTTTGTGGATGCTTTTGAAGGTTATTTAGTGGCTACCTATGCCCAAGCCTTTACTGAGTACACTGGTCAGCAAGTACAGTTTTTCCCGGCTGCTGATTTTAGTAACGAGAAAATGATCGATGTCCGCGTCGAAATTATTGAAGATGGTCGCCCGCCCATTAAAGTGGTGTTTAAAGCCAGACGTCTAAAAGATGACAGCTGGAAAGCGTTTGATTTGGTGGCGGAAGGCGTGAGTTTACTGGCGTCAAAGCAATCAGAAATTTCCAATTTAATTCGCCAAAAAGGCGTCGATAAGGTCATCGACATGCTTTATGAGCGCACCAACCAAAATATTCGCTTAGATCAGGACGAGGGCAATGCTGCGTGATTGAATTTTCACAGCAAGGTGATATTTGTCACCTAAAAGGGCAATTAACTCAGGTTGAGGTCAGAGAATTGTGGCCAAATCAACAACAATTGTTTACTGATACGACTCAAGTGTTAGACTTGTCTGCTTTAGAGTATGTTGACAGTGCAGGCGTGGCCTTATTGCTTGAACTAATATGTTTAGGTCATTGTCATGGGGACAACACTCAGCCAAGGAGCTTGGCTAATCCGAGTAAGCATCTAAAAAAACTTATCGAGTTGTATGATTTAGAGTCCTTTTTCATAGAACAATAGCATTGAATTTAAGGTAGCACATTTCATGGATTGCAAAGTAATTGAGCAGATTTTATCAGAGGCGTTAACCCTAGATGAAGTACATGTGACTTCAGATGGTAGCCACTACAAAGTGGTTGCAGTTGGCGAAATGTTCGACGCTATGAGTAAAGTGAAGCAGCAGCAGACCATTTATGCACCACTGAATGAACATATTGCCAGTGGTGAGTTACATGCGCTTACTATCAAGACTTTTACGCCGACTCAGTGGAAGCGTGAAAAATTATTTAATATGTAAGCGTAATACTGAGTGTAGAGAATTAGTGTGGATAAATTAACAATACAAGCCAGCAAGCCCCTTGCCGGAGATGTGACCATCTCTGGCGCCAAGAATGCGGCTTTGCCGATCCTGTTTGCTGGTGTTTTAGCTGAAACTGACTTTAATATTTCGAATGTACCTAACCTTCGCGATGTAAAAACAACCTGTGAATTACTTCGCTGCCTTGGTGCTGATGTCACTGAGTTAGGCAATAGCCAATATCGGATCTCAACCACTAATCTCAAAGAGTTTTGTGCGCCATACGATTTGGTTAGAACCATGCGCGCCTCTATTTTGATTTTAGGGCCGTTACTGGCTCGATTTGGTACCGCTGATGTTTCATTGCCTGGTGGCTGCGCGATTGGCGCAAGACCTGTGAACTTGCATTTGCAAGGGCTAGAGCAAATGGGCGCTACTATTGAGGTAAAAGAAGGTTATATTAAAGCCAGAGTTGATGGCCGCTTAAAAGGCGCGCATATCTTTATGGATATGGTCAGCGTTGGTGCCACTGAAAACCTATTGATGGCTGCGACCTTAGCTGATGGTGAAACCATTATTGAAAATGCCGCTCGCGAACCTGAAATTAATGATTTAGCACATTGCTTAATTGCAATGGGCGCAAAAATTACCGGTGTTGGCAGCGCAACCTTGCGTATTCAAGGGGTTGAGAAACTCTCTGGTTGTAACCACAGAGTGATGCCTGATCGCATCGAAACCGGCTCATTTTTAGTGGCTGCAGCCGTGACGCGCGGAAAAATTCGCTGTCTAAGCGCCGATCCTTCAAGCCTAGAAGCAGTTCTGGCAAAACTTGAAGATGCTGGCGCGGTGATTAATACTGGCGACGATTGGATTGAACTTGATATGCAAGGCAAGCGCCCTAAAGCGGTTAATATTAAAACTGCGCCATATCCTGCTTTTCCGACGGACATGCAAGCGCAATTTTGTGTGTTAAACGCATTAGCTGAAGGCACCAGTCATGTGACTGAAACGATTTTTGAAAATCGTTTTATGCATGTACCTGAGTTAAGCCGTATGGGCGCTGAAATGGAGCTAGAGGGTAACACCTGCATCATTAATGGTATTGAGCGCATGAACGGTGCGCAAGTGATGGCGACAGATTTACGCGCTTCAGCGAGTTTAGTGATTGCAGGCCTTATGGCTGACGGTACGACAACCGTTGATCGTATATATCACTTAGATCGTGGTTATGAGCATATCGAAGATAAGTTTAAAGCCATCGGCGGTGAAGTGGTTCGTATTGCATAAGCTGTAGATTGCTTAAGTTGTTTGCCAAAGCTTTATAGTAAAGAATAAAAAGTCAGTTACCTAAGGTAGCTGACTTTTTTATGATTAAATGGTTAAGTTGTAATTTGTGCTTAAGGTTCGACAGCCTTCTCACCAATAATCACTGGCACATCATAAGACTTACCTTCGCGGATGATGGTCATTGTGATGCTATCTCCGGGCGCTGTTTCAGCAATTCTATCCATCAGCATTTCAACCCCAGGAACACTCTCTTCTGCATAAGCGATAATCACATCTCTTGGACGCAGTTTCGCATCTGCCGCAGGCCCTTTGGGATCAACAGCGGTGACCAATACGCCTTTTAAATCCGGTAAGTTGAGGATTTGCGCCATAACAGGGCTTAACGGCTCGCCTGAAATCCCTAACGCGCCACGAATAACGCGGCCATTTTTAATCAACTTTCCCATAATGCTGTGAGCCAGTTTAATTGGGATGGCAAAGTTAATACCGTGCCCGCCACCTTCATCACCGATTTGAAATGCCGCAGTATTAATACCAATTAGTTCGCCAGTGGTGTCGATAAGTGCACCGCCAGAGTTACCGGCATTAATGGCTGCATCGGTTTGTAAGAAATCAAGATAGCCTGAACTTAAGCCGTTTCGGCCGGTTGCACTGATAATACCTTGGGTAATGGTTTGGCCTAAGTTGTAAGGGTTACCAATGGCAAGTACCACATCGCCCACTTGTGCAGGTTTGGATAAATTGATCGGCACGATAGGTAGATTATCGCCTTCAATTTTAAGGACCGCTAAATCGGTGACTGGATCTGAACCGACAACTTCTGAGGTAAATTTTCGGCCATCTTGTAGCGCGATAACAATTTCATCGGCTTTTTTAATTACATGGTAATTGGTTAAAATGTAGCCTTCTTTACTCATGATAACCCCAGAACCCAAGCCTTGAAGCGAGCTTGAATTTAATGGGCTATTTTGATCTAAACTAAGGCTATAAATATTGACCACAGCAGGGGCTGCTCGACGAACGGCTTTAGCAAAGGATAAGTCATTGTGGTGCTGGGTAGTGGTTAAGCCATTATTGAAATTACTGTTGTTGGTTATCGAAGTAACAAATATGAAAGCGGCCGCCATGACTAATCCAAATGCCACAGCTTTGGTCAAATATAAAATTGTGTCTTTGAAATTCATTGGCTGACTAAATTATGAAAAAGTACCCAAGATATTATCATGATTAAAAAAATTAAGCATCGTAACAGGGCTACGATGCTTATTGGGTAAAACAACAGGGTTTATTCGGTGCTGCTTTAACGCAGTACCAAGTAAAGCAGCTTATTGTCACGAAATATTTTCAATGCGACCGCGCCTTGCTGAGTCTTTAGCTGCTCTTTTAAGTCTTTAAGGCTTTTTACTTTACTGCGATTTAGCCCGACAATTAAATCGCCTTTCTCGAGTCCATTTCTGGCGGCTGGCGATCCTTGAGCCACTTCAGCAATTTCAATACCTTTACGGCTATTACTTAACTCAGCCCCTTCAAGCATTGGGTGTAATGCATCAGCACTGGTGCCTGAACTGCTATTTGACTCACCAAGGGTGACATTAATGGTTTCATTATCACCATCGCGAATGATGCCAATTTTAACTTTAGCACCAGCGCCCATAGTGGCGACCTTTGCTCGCAAGGCTTGGAAGTTTTTAATCTGCTTACCATTGACACTGACAATGATGTCACCCGCTTCTATACCTGCTTTGTCTGCGGCGCTATCAGGCATGACTTCACTAATAAAACCGCCATGCTGGGTTTCTAGACCAAATGCTTTGGCCAATTCGTTATCTAAGTCTCGGCCCATAACGCCAAGCACGCCACGTTTAACTTCACCATGCTCAATAATTTGATTAATTAGGTTGTTAACCATATTAGCCGGAATAGCAAAGCCAATACCGACGTTGCCACCACCGGGGGCCACAATGGCGGTATTAATACCGATTAACTCACCGTTAAGATTAACCAAGGCGCCGCCTGAGTTACCACTATTAATCGCGGCGTCAGTTTGGATAAAGTTCTCCAGCATTTCAATCCCTAAACCGCTACGGCCCAAGGCGCTAACAATACCTGAAGTCACGGTTTGCCCTAAACCAAATGGGTTACCAATGGCGATAGCAAAATCGCCGACACGGATATCATCAGAGTTGGTTTGTTTCACTTGGGTAAGGTTTTTCGCTTCTATTTGTAATAGCGCAATATCAGATTCAGGATCTGAGCCAATGAGTTTTGCGTCAATCTCACGACCATCATGTAAACCAATTTTAATTTCATCAGCACCATTAATAACGTGGTTATTCGTGACGATGTAACCCTCTTTGGCGTTAATGATGACCCCTGATCCTAAGCCTCTAAAAGGGCGTTCACGCACTTGTTCTTGGGGGGCGTTAGGGCCAAAGAAATATCGAAACACATCGGGAATTTGTTGTTTAGAGGTTTGGGTGCCGCTGACTGCAACAGAGACGACAGCGGGAGTTGTTTTTTCTAGCATGGGAGCGAGGCTAGGTAGCGCTTGACCATTAACAGTTTGTGGAATTGCAGCTTGGGACAACGCCGGCATTAACGATAAAGAGGCGGATAATATCGCTGCTGAAACTAAGGTTAATTTGGGTTTCATTGTTTCTTGCTCCTTGAAAATTAATCTTTGCTTATACACATATTATGGGTGACTGGCGTAAATACAACTTCAGTTTAGCTGTATTGACTATATAACCTCGGAGTGTTCTAAGTTTCAATAAGTTCAGCCATCATTAACAAAGGTTAATTTTTATGTGGTTTACCGTTACGCCGGCTAAGGGTGATATGTTATGGTTGTGTGGAATTTTCAGCAGTATATAGAGAGTAGTCCCCGTGTCGCAGTTAAGCCCTTGGCAGCATTACCAGCAAGATTTAACCCGTGAAGGTTTCTCCCATGATTTAGCCCAAGAGCAAGCGGTAAAGTCATTGCAACGTGTTTATGAAGAACTTATCGCAGCCGATGTTCAGCAGTCCTCATTGAGTCGGCTTTTAGGTTCAATCGGCCTTAAAAAATCAGCCCCTAGCGTCAAAGGTTTATATTTATGGGGCGGAGTAGGTCGTGGTAAAACTTACTTGATGGATACTTTTTTTGATGCGCTGCCAACAGAGAAAAAACTGCGGGCCCACTTTCATCGCTTTATGCACCAGCTACACCATGACTTAGGCGAACTTGACGGTGTTCAGGACCCATTAATTACTATTGCTAACAAAATGGCGCAGCAATATAACATCATATGTTTCGATGAATTTTTTGTTTCTGACATTACCGATGCCATGTTATTGGGCACCTTGTTCCAACACTTATTTAAAGAAGGGGTCGCGTTAGTGGCCACCTCAAACATCATTCCCGATGACCTCTATAAAAATGGCTTACAGCGCGCAAGATTTTTACCCGCAATCGCCTTAATAAACCAAAACTGCGAGATCCTTAATGTGGATTCGGGTATTGATTATCGCTTACGAACCCTTGAGCAAGCTGAGATTTACCACTACCCACTGGATGAGCAGGCTGACACCAACTTGTTAAGCTATTTTGCCCAGCTTGCTCCAGAATCAGAAGTATTCACTGACGCCATTGAAATTGAAGGCCGTGAGGTGAATATTCGCCAGCAATCCCAAGGGGTGCTATTGGCCAACTTTAGAGACTTATGTGACGGCCCTCGATCCCAGCGCGACTATATGGAAGTGGCTCGTTTGTACCATACCGTTCTATTAAGTGGGCTTGAACAAATGGGCTCAGCCACAACCGGTGATGATATTGCTCGGCGATTTCTCGCGATGGTAGATGAATTTTATGAGCGTAATGTGAAGTTAATTATTTCTGCTGAAGTTTCATTAGAAGATATTTACACAGATGGTTTACTCAGTTTTGAGTTTAGACGCTGCCGCTCAAGATTGATTGAAATGCAATCACATGACTATTTAATGTTGGAGCATTTACCATAAATAGTTATTGAGGGATGAAATCAGCTAAAGCACCAGAGAAGTTTTTTAGAAAACTATCAGAAATTAGGTGATTTTTAACTCAGCTTTGTCTATAATCCGCCACCTGCCCTCGTTACTCCACCGAATTTGGGTGGACGATTTAAACCAATTTCAGCTCGAAGGGGCTTTGAAATGGTCATTGTGTTGTTTGCATTCCGCATTCAGCATTGAGACAGAATTTTAAACATTGGGTTTTTGTAAAAATGAAGACTACATTTACTGCTACACCAGAAACAGTCACACGTGACTGGTTCGTCGTTGATGCCGAAGGTAAAACTTTAGGTCGTATCGCTACTGAAATTGCTACTCGTTTACGTGGTAAGCACAAGCCAGAGTATACTCCTCATGTTGACACTGGTGACTACATCATCGTTATTAACGCTGAGAAAGTTACTGTGACTGGTAACAAAGCTAAAGGCAAAATTTACTACTCACATACAGGTTTCATCGGTGGTATTAAGCAGATTTCTTTTGAAAAGCTGCAAGATCATAAGCCTGAAATGATTATCGAGAAAGCAGTTAAGGGTATGTTACCAAAAGGTCCTTTGGGCCGTGCTATGTTCCGTAAGCTTAAAGTTTACGCTGGCACTGAACATAACCATGCTGCACAACAACCTCAAGTTCTTGATATCTAATACGGGAGTAAGCTAATGTCTGCAACTCAGTACTACGGCACTGGCCGTCGTAAAACATCAACTGCTCGCGTATTCGCTAAAGCAGGTAGTGGTCAAATCGTTGTTAACCAACGTCCACTAGATGTATATTTTGGTCGTGAAACTGCTCGCATGGTTGTTCGTCAGCCTCTAGAGCTAGTTGAAATGACTGACAAACTTGACATCTATGTAACTGTTAAGGGCGGTGGAACCACTGGCCAAGCAGGTGCAATTCGTCACGGTATTACTCGTGCATTGCTTCAGTTAGACGAAGCTCTACGTCCTTCTTTACGTTCTGCTGGTTTCGTTACCCGTGATGCTCGTAAAGTTGAGCGTAAGAAAGTTGGTCTACGTAAAGCACGTCGTAAGCCACAATTCTCAAAACGTTAATACGTTTTCAGAATTCAAAAAACCCAGCTATATGCTGGGTTTTTTATTGGCTTTTTTTAGGTAAAAACGCCAATTAGTCATTCGATGTAATGCGATGACCGCTTAGAAGCGTTATGGTGTAGTCGATGTTTTTTGCTAATGTGTAAACCAAATAGTGGAACTAGACCATGAATTTTCAAATGTTGATGTTTGCCATGGGGCTTGTTTTGGTACTTGAAGGTATCGGACCCTTATTATTTCCGCTGCAATGGAAAAAATATTTAGCCGAATTTTCGATGCAAAATAAGAATAATCTCAGGCGGTTAGGTGGCTGCCTAGTCTCTGCCGGCATAGTACTATTAATAATTTTCGCATAAAATACTTGCATATTACCCCCCTAAATCTGTTAAAATTCGCCTTTATACCGCAACCTTGCAGCAGACGATGGGCAAAAACGTAGTAGTACTCGGCACTCAATGGGGTGACGAAGGAAAAGGTAAGATTGTCGACCTTCTAACAGAACAGGCAAAATATGTAGTTCGTTACCAAGGCGGCCACAATGCTGGTCATACTCTGGTAATTGACGGCGATAAAACCGTACTTCACTTAATTCCGTCAGGGATTTTACGTGATAATGTGAAATGCATTATCGGTAATGGTGTGGTATTGGCTCCTGATGCTTTGATGAAAGAGATCAACATGCTTAAAGAGCGTGGAGTTCCTGTCGAAGAGCGTCTTCTTATTTCAGAAGCATGTCCACTGATCCTACCTTTCCATTGTGCTCTTGATGTAGCTCGCGAAAAAGCGCGCGGCAATCAAGCTATCGGTACAACGGGTCGTGGTATTGGTCCAGCTTATGAAGATAAAATTTCTCGTCGTGGTCTACGCGTTGGTGATTTGTTCAATGCAGAGTTATTCGCAGTTAAATTAAAAGAAGTGATGAAATATCACAACTTTATGCTGACTGAATACTATGACTGTGACGCAGTTGATTATCAAACTACCCTTGATGATGCATTAGCAATTGCTGATTATCTTAAGAGTATGTGTACTGATGTTACTGAATTACTTGATACAGCCCGTAAAGCGGGTGAGCCTATCTTGTTTGAAGGTGCACAAGGTACATTACTTGATATCGACCATGGTACATACCCATATGTGACTTCATCAAACACTACAGCAGGTGGCGTCGCTACCGGTTCTGGTTTTGGTCCTCGTCACTTAGATTATGTTCTAGGTATCATGAAAGCTTACACTACACGTGTAGGTGCAGGTCCTTTCCCAACAGAGCTTGAGAATGAGATCGGTGATTACTTAGGTCATAAAGGCCAAGAGTTTGGTGCAACTACTGGTCGTAAACGTCGTCCAGGTTGGTTAGATGCTGTGGCAATGCGCCGTGCAGTTCAAATCAACAGTGTTAGCGGCTTCTGCCTAACTAAACTTGACGTTCTTGACGGTCTTGAAGAAGTTAAGATCTGTGTTGGTTACCAGTATCCTGATGGAACTGTAGAAACTGTCACACCACTTGCAGCTGAAGGTTACGAACAGGTTACTCCTGTATTCGAAACTATGCCTGGCTGGAGTGAGTCTACCTTTGGTGCGACTTCAATTGAGCAACTGCCACAAGCAGCGCTTAATTATATTGCTCGTATCGAAGAGTTACTTGAAGCGCCTGTTGATATCGTATCAACCGGTCCTGACAGAAACGAGACAATCGTATTAGTTAATCCATTTAACTAACACATAAAAAGGCCGCTATTTAGCGGCCTTTTTAATATGCAGAATTAACAAACCTTAGACGATAAAATTGAAACTGTAACTCCGCGCAATTTCTCTTCTTTTTACTGCTTTTTTAAAATCATTTTGGCAATTCAAATAACCACTAAATATTGTTGTTTGTGCAGTTAATACTCAAGATATAGGCTATAATGCCGATGCATAGAGTAACTAAAGTGTCATTGAGAATCGTTATGCTGCGTTTATGTTTGTTGGTGTTGTGCTTACTGCCGAATTTAGCTGTTGCTGAATTAACCGCGGTGGATATCTATGGTGATGAGCAATTAATTAAATTGATCCGCAATGATGTTTATTTAAAGCAAGTTAAACGCGATGACTGCCAACTAGTGCAAGATATTGAAGCTAGAGCAGAAGTACTCCAGCAGCCCATGTATCAGTTTTTATGGGCCGAAATGCTCAACCATGGTGTGTGTGTAGATAAACACGCTTCCCGTGGCATGGCGTTATTACAAACTGCTGCAGAGCAAGGTAGCGCTGAGGCGATGCTGAAACTGGCCGAATATTACTATCACGGTGAAATGGTAGTGCAAGACAAAAATCGAGCAGTGCAATATGTGATGCCGGCAGCAGCCAATGGCGATCTGCCTGCAAGATTGATGTTAGTTCGCCTATACGGCGAAGGTTATGGTAGCCCTGTTGATTATCAATTAGGTTACCATTGGTTATATAACAGCGTATTTAATGATGCCGCGACACAGAAAAAAGCCACATCATTATTGCAGATGTTAGCCGCTAAAATGCCCGCCAGTATAATAGAGCGAGCACAGCAGCCACAGCTGCACAACCGCTAAGACTCCCACGAGGGAGTAAATTATTTGGAAATTGAATGATCATCGATCCTCATTTTGAGAGAGAGCAAGACAAGTACGAAAACCCAATCCCAAGCCGTGAATACATACTAGAGTATTTGCGTGAGCAAAAGTCACCTGTCACCAGAGAACATATCGCCGCCGCGCTAAAAATGGTTGATGAAGACCACTTAGAAGCGTTAAGAAGACGACTGCGCGCCATGGAGCGTGATGGGCAACTGGTTTATACCCGTGGCCATAGTTATGGTCTTCCTGAAAAAATGGATCTGCTTACCGGTACGATTATCGGCCATCGTGATGGTTTCGGATTTTTTAAATCTGATGAAGGCGGTGACGATCTCTTTATTAATAATCGTGATATGCAGATGTATTTTCACGGTGATAAAGTGTTGGCGCAAAAAGCAGGTTCCGATCGCCGTGGACGACGTGAAGCGCGTATCGTTCGTTTAGTGCAGCAGCGCAGCGCGCCATTAGTCGGCCGTTATCATGTTGATGCTGGCATGGCATTTGTGATTGCCGATGACAGACGAATTACCCAAGAAATCTTGATTGCCAAAGAAGACGCTAATGGCGCCAGAGCTGGCGACGTTGTTGTGCTTGAATTAACCCGTCGTCCTGGACGATTTGTTAAAGCGGCAGCCAAAGTGACCGAAGTGCTCGGTAAAACAATGGCGCCAGGTATGGAAATTGAAATTGCTCTGCGCAATTACGATTTGCCTCACAAATGGTCAGCTGTTATTGAGAAAAAACTTAAGCGCATTCCGGATGAAGTCCCAGAGTCAGATAAACAAGGTCGCGTCGATTTAAGACATTTACCCTTAGTGACCATTGATGGCGAAGATGCCCGCGATTTTGACGATGCTGTTTATGCCGAAACTAAACCTAGCGGTGGCTGGCGTTTATGGGTCGCTATTGCTGATGTAAGTCACTATGTGCGTACAGACTCGGCATTAGATGATGAAGCGAGATCCCGTGGTAACTCAGTGTATTTTCCATCGCAAGTTATCCCGATGCTACCAGAGAAAATCTCTAATGGTTTGTGTTCACTAAATCCCCATGTTGATCGCCTTTGTATGGTGGCTGAGATGACCATTTCAGCTGCGGGTAAACTATCGGGTTATAAGTTTTATCCGGCAGTGATGCACTCACATGCGCGTTTTACTTACACGCAAGTGGCAGCCATGCTAGAAGGTGGCAAGATTGCCCCTGAGCATGAAGCTTTGTTCCCGCATCTTCAGTGTTTACAGTCGTTATATTTAACCTTAAATGAGCGCCGCGCAGAACGTGGGGCGATTGCGTTTGAAACCGTTGAAACCCAGTTTGTGTTTAACGAGCAACGTAAAATTGAAGCAATTGTGCCCCGTAGCCGTAATCAGGCACATAAAATCATTGAAGAATGTATGATTTTAGCCAACGTCGCTTCAGCTAAGTTCGTCAAAAAGCATAAAGGTGAAGTGTTATACCGTGTGCATGAGTCACCTTCAGAAACCAAGTTGGCAAACTTCAAAGAGTTTCTGGCAGAACGCGGTTTATCAATGAATGGCGGCACTGAACCTACGCCGTCAGATTATCAGGACTTAATGCTGAAAATTGCAGATAGACCGGATGCTGAATTGATCCAGGTAATGTTACTGCGCTCAATGAGACAAGCGATATACACCCCTGATAATGACGGTCACTTTGGCTTGGCATTAGAAGAGTATTCACACTTTACCTCGCCTATTCGTCGTTACCCTGACTTAGTCTTACATCGCGTTATCCGTTATTTGTTAGCGGCAGAGCAAGGTGAGATGAAGCAGAAGTGGACCCCAGAAGGTGGCTACCATTATCTACTTGAAGAGCTAGATAAACTGGGCGAAGAGTGTTCAACTACTGAGCGCCGTGCAGATGAAGCCACACGTGATGTCAGCGACTGGCTCAAATGTGAATACATGCAAGATCATGTTGGTGATGAATTTGAAGCTGTCATTGCTTCAGTGACCAATTTTGGTTTGTTTGTACGTTTAAAGGATTTGTATATCGATGGCTTAGTGCATATCTCAAGCTTAGTCAGCGATTATTATCAGTTTGACCCAATGCGTCAGCGTTTGATTGGCGAAAACACCCGCAAGGTTTATCAAGTGGGTGACGAGGTCAATGTCAAAGTTGCCGCGGTTAACTTAGATGATCGTCAAATCGATCTGATCATGATTGGTGATCACGGTAAGAGCCGTAAGAAAGCCAATAAGAAGCCATTAACAGCCAGAGAAAGAGCCAATCTTGAAGGCGCTAAAATGGGCGCATCAGCAAAAGGTGAGCCAGCTGCAGAGTCGCCAGCAAAGGGGCGTTCTGGCAAAGCGGGTAAAAGCACAGCGGGCAAAGCGAAAAAATCTGCCACTAAAGGCGGAAAAAAGCGCAAGCCTGCAGCTAAAGCTGCAAATAGTTCAGCGGCTGGTGTAACATCACCGGCTGCTAAAAAACCATCGACTAAAGCAAAGCGCAAGAGAAAATAAGTAAATGAAAAAACAAGATATCATTTTTGGCATTCACGCAGTAGAAGCTTTGCTAAGCAACTCACCTGAACGCGTCATTGAAGTTTGGGTATTACAAGGTCGTGATGACGAGCGTTTATTACCATTAATCAAAAAAGCGACAGAGTTTGGTGTGTCTGTACAAAGTTCAGGTCGTAAAGTACTAGATGACAAAGCATCGAGCACTCAGCATCAGGGTATTGTTGCACGAGTTAAAGCTGCTAAAATCTTGGCTGAAGCGGACTTAGATGCTTTATTAGAAAAGACAGACCTACCATTTTTGTTAATTCTTGATGGTGTCACTGACCCACATAATCTAGGTGCTTGTTTACGTAATGCCGATGCTGCCGGTGTACAAGGGATTATCGTACCAAAAGATAACTCGGTGGGACTGACGTCAATCGTGAGCAAGGTTGCTTGCGGCGCGGCTGAAACGATTCCATTATTCCAAGTTACCAACCTTGCCCGTACTATGCGTCATATTCAGCAAAAAGGGGTGTGGATTATTGGTGCCGCCGGTGAAGCGGATTGTGAGTTATACCAAGCAGACTTAAAAGGGCCTTTAGCCATTGCGATGGGCGCAGAAGATAAAGGTTTACGCCGTTTAACCCGTGAAAGCTGTGATTCAATAGTGTCAATCCCGATGGCGGGAAGTGTTTCGAGTTTGAATGTGTCTGTAGCGACAGGTGTTTGCTTGTTTGAAGCAGTGCGTCAACGCTTAGTAAAGTAATTTACTGAACGGTTAAGCAGATATTGAAGCGGGCCTTAGGGCCCGTTTTTGTTTATCTGGGGTTTGAGAAACCAAGCCAACGCTAATCACTTAATATTAGATTAGTGCGGATTACTGGAAGGTATATAGCAAGTTAAATGTGGTGATGGTATCGGTTTTTACACTGTCTTCAGGTACCACTGCTGTGTATCTCACATTTACACCCAGTTTGAATGCCCAATCCTGTAAAAAGGTATTTCTATAACTGACATCCAAGGTCAAGGTATTGTTATCTTCACCAATTTCTGAGGTTAAATCGGCATTAAGACTGGTATATTCTTGCAATTTAATATTGTACTTGGCTGCAGTACGTAAAATGATGTCTTGGTTGGCTGCTGGGTTTAGGTCCGAATCCGTTGCTTTGGGTAAGTCATAACGAAAACCGGGACCAACTTCTAAACTCAGGCTTTGGTTATAATTTGAGACCACATCAAAACCATAACCAGTAGAAACCGTCGACAGTTTGGTATAACTACCAAAATCATCCCAAGTAAATTCCCCTCGGCCAAAAATATAGCCGCTTTCTAGCTTATAACTTGACTGGGCAAATACATCATACTTTTCTGCAGTGGTAGAGTCTTTATCTGCGGCGTAATACACCTTAAAGGTAAATTCCTGACGGGCTTTTTCAGTATCATAATTTAAATAAGTTCGGCCATTAAAGTTCTGCGACTGGTTGTTACCGGTATTGAGTTGCATACCCGCTTCAATTTCAGCTTTAAAGTCACTTGGTGGCTCTTTATAGTCAGGGGGAACAAGTGCCCACGCTGAAGACGTAGTGAGTAAAGAAGATATGAAGATGCAGACTTTTTTCATTACGTTGTTTCTATATAGTTATTAGGAATGCCTGAAATACGGATGAAGCGCCATAATACCTGTATTCGCAGTGGCTGCAAAGCGCTCAATGGCTTCATCTGTGTATTCAATATCAAATTAAATTTCACGCTGGTTATTGTTTTTTGCTGGGTATTTTCATTATTTACCGTCATTGCTGTCAACGCCTGCTTGAGTGAGTTAATCAGTTAAAGGTAATAAAGCATGCACCACACAAGTATTGCTTGAGTTTTGTGCGGGCTTTATGTATCATCCCGCGCTTAAATCAGTCATTTAATTCCGTTCCTTGCCTCCAACTTGGTCTGACTGAGCCACACGTGAGGCTAATTAACCGTAAGGAGCAATAAATGCGTCATTATGAAATCGTATTTATGGTTCACCCAGATCAAAGTGAACAAGTCCCAGGTATGATCGAGCGTTACAGCAGTGTAATCACTGATGCTAACGGTACTATCAGCCGTTTAGAAGATTGGGGTCGTCGTCAATTGGCTTACCCAATTCAAGACCTACATAAAGCTCACTATGTTCTTATGAACGTAGAAGCAACTGCAGAGTCTATCGAAGAGTTAGAAACAGCTTTCCGTTTCAATGACGCTGTTCTGCGTAACATGGTAATGCGCACTAAAACTGCTGTTACTGAAGCTTCTCCAATGGCTAAAGCAAAAGATGAGCGTGATTCACGTCGTGCTCCTACTGCTGCACCAGCTGCTGAAAAAGAAGTTGAAGCAAGCGCTGAAGAAACTGCTGAATAATTAGTCTGTGATTAATCACTTAGTGTTGACCGGAACGATAACTCGTTCAAAGCGTTTTGATAGTCCCAGCGGCATTCCCCATAAGGTGATTACGCTAGAACACAAAACACAGCGGTATGACGATCAAATGTTGAGAAATGTTTATTGTCTGATCCAAGTCATATTAAGTGGTAAGCGCTTTAACAGCGTAACAGAAGAATTAAAAGCAGGTGTGCAGGTCCAAGTTGAAGGGTTTATCTCTTTACAACAAGGGCGAAATGGCCAAAATAAATTGGTTTTGCATGCCGAAAATGTCGAATTGAAAACTTAGGAGACTGTCAACATGGCACGTTATTTCCGTCGTCGCAAGTTCTGTCGTTTCACCTCTGAAGGTGTTGCAGAAATTGATTACAAAGATATCGTTACTTTAAAAAACTACGTAACTGAAAGCGGTAAGATTGTTCCTAGCCGTATTACTGGTACTAGTGCTAAATATCAACGCCAACTAGCTCGCGCGATTAAGCGTGCTCGTTATCTTTCTCTACTGCCTTACACTGATTTACATCAGTAATCGCAGTATTTAAATCAGAGGAATTAGATAATGAACGTTATTCTGCTTGATAAAATCGCTAACCTAGGCAACTTAGGTGACCAAGTTGCTGTTAAAGCTGGTTATGCTCGTAACTTCCTTTTGCCACAAGGCAAAGCTGTTATCGCTAATGACGAAAACGTTAAAGTTTTCGAAGCACGTCGCGCTGAATTAGAAGCTAAATTAGCTGCTGAATTAAGTGTTTGTACTGCTCGCGCTGAAAAGCTTGCTGCATTAGAGTCAGTTGTTATCGCTTCTAAAGCTGGTGACGAAGGTAAATTATTCGGTTCAGTGGGCAACCGCGACATCGCTGATGCAGTTACTGCAGCAGGCGTTGAGCTAGCTAAAGCTGAAGTACGTCTACCTTTAGGTGCTTTACGCAACCTAGGTGACTTTGAAGTTGAAGTTCAACTTCACACTGAAGTTAAATCAGTAGTTAAAATCTCTGTTGTTGCAGAAGATTAATAGCTCATTGATTTAAATAAAAACACCGCCAATTGGCGGTGTTTTTTTATGTCTTAATTTTAGGCTTTTAAGGCTTCAGCTTTACCTGTAATGAGAGTGGTCAGGGTACCCCAAGCTCGTTTGCACAAGTTGGGGCGTGATACTCTAATTTCTTACTAGCTCTAACTCATCAATCAAGTTTTGGGCGTGATCAACTTTATCCATCATCCATAGGATGTAACGAAAGTCTACGTGTACTGCACGGGTTATCGTTGGGTTAAAGAACCAATCTTTAGTAATCGCCTCGTAAGTTGAATCAAAGTTCAAACCTACTAACTCACCTTTACCGTTAAATACCGGTGAACCTGAGTTACCACCTGTAGTGTCAACACTGGATAAGAAGTTAACCGGCACTGAGTTAAATTCTTCTGGCGTATCTAAACAAGAGAATAAACGACAAATCCATGAGCGTGGATCTTGATAAACCGATGCGACAGAGTGCTCACCGTTATCATTGGCTTTAATTGCCGTTAATAGCTTTTGTGGCGCGTTATATGGATCTTCGCCAGTATGTTTAGCCACTATGCCTTCGAGACGGGTAAAAGGCTGCTTATAGAGTGCATCTGCAGACTGATAACCATCGACCATGCCGTAGGTGATCCGTAAGGTGCGATTGGCATCTGGATACACAGGCCAGTCATTGGCTTTGTAATAGCTGATGATGGCTTTCATGTATTCAGGGCGAGCGGTTGATAACTTACCTTTTAAAGTGTTTTCGGCTTTTTCCTGTGCCATGTTGGTGTCGTGCAGCGCTACCGCTAAGCGAATAAACGGATCTGAGCTGGTTTCAAAGGCTTGGGCGTCTTTGTCCATCCAAGCTAAACGCTGCTCTTTATCCATTAAAGTGGTTAAGGCGTAATAGGCATCTAATTTTGCTGATAATGCCTCAGCATCAGAGATCTTATTCAGTGCGTTATCAAGAATTTCAACGCGCTGATTTTGCCCCATGTAAGCGTTCAAGTCTTGTAGCCACAAGGTTTTATCGACACTGGCATCAAAACTTCTATCAAGGCGTTTTAAGTTAGCGGCAAACATTTTCATATCACGCTGCTGAAACCCTTGCTCACGCTCTGCATCGGGCAGTTGTTTTTCTTTGGCTAAACGATAGAGCTTTTTAGCTGCGGCAAGTATTGCACTTGATTGGGCATTATTAAAATAATAGTCAGTTTGAATGAGGTTATTTTGCTCAGCCAGTAATGCTTCTAATTCACCAATCAATTGATGGTTAGCATTGGCGTCTTTTTTAAGCCAAGCTAAGAAGTTATCTTCACGTGATTGTTTGATACCGACAATATCTGTGGCTTTAAAACCATCGAGTAACCCGTTCAGTTTTTTCATTCTGTTTGCCATGGAGGCAAGGTTACCGGCGTATTTAATCGCAATGGCGTTATTGTCGGCAGCCATTTGATTAATGGTGTCGATTTGCAGTTGATAGCGCTTAGCGTAGGTTGGATACATCCAATCACTGGCAAACTCTAACTCGCTGGTTAGGCGGTAACGACTGGTCGCTCCCGGATAGCCTGCGGCAAACACGCCATCTCCGGCTTTAACGCCATCAGCATTTATTTTAAGATAACTTTTTGGCTGATAAGGCACATTGTCTTCGGCATAACTTGCCGGCTGACCGTCTTTGCCCACATAGGCACGTAAGAAGGTAAAATCGCCCGAGTGGCGTGGGTATTCATAGTTATCAATATCGCCGCCAAAAGCCCCTACGCTTTCAGGTGGTGCGTATACTAGTCTGACATCACGAATAATGAGTTGTTTAATTAAGTAATACTCAAGTCCATTATGAAAGCTGCTGACTGAACAACGGTAGTTTTCGTCGGTTTCGCAGTCTTTGATTAATGCTTTACGGTTTGATTGGATATCTTCATAACGGCTAAGAGGATCGCGACTTAAATTCGCATTCACTTGAGAAGTGACATCCGTTACCTTCTCAGTGATGTATAATCGCTCATTAGGGCCTGCTGATGGCTCCTCTTTTTTAGTATTAGCTAGAAAGCCGTCTGCTAAGTAATTATGTTCAGTTTTGCTGTTATATTGGATGGCTCGATAGGCACAATGGTGATTGGTCACAACTAAGCCTTGGGGAGAGACAAAACTGGCGGTACAATAGCCCAGACCCACAACCGCATTCATTGGATACTGGGTTAAATCTGCAAGCTGTTTAGCAGGAATATCGATGCCGCGTTGTGCTAATTTATCTGCAATAGAAGGCATTTGATAGGGTTGCCACTGACCTTCATCGGCATAGGCAAATCCAGAAGACAGCACAAGGGCTGCAACGAGTGCATAACGCATGTTCTTTCCTTATTTTTTATTATTTATTGTTGTTATTTATTCTGATTGTTTATCCGTGTTGGGATAAATGTTACGCGATATCATTGTACTACATGTTTGCATGACCTCGGTGTTATACCATATTTACAAACAGGTTGGGAATTGGGAGTTTTAATGTCACAGAAAGGTCCTTTTAAAGCCAGAGAAAGGTTCAAAGATGCTCAAGTTGATGCGCTGAAATTACCGCCGCATTCAATTGAAGCTGAGCAATCGGTTCTTGGTGGGTTGATGCTTGATGCTGAGGCCTGGGATAGAGTGGCTGAAGCGCTTGTGCCCGAAGATTTTTATTCTCGCTCCCATCGGATGATTTACGCTGCGATGAGCCGTTTGGTTGAAAGCAGTCACCCGATTGATTTGATCACCGTATCAGAGCGCCTGGAAGTTGAAGATCAACTTGAAGACGCTGGCGGCTTTGCTTACTTAGGTGAAATTGCCAAAAACACCCCGAGTGCGGGTAATATTTTATCTTATGCCGATATTGTACGTGAACGAGCTGTTGTACGTGACATGATTGGTGTTGCCCATGAAATTGCTGATGCAGGCTATAACCCTGAGGGTCGTAACTCCAGTGATTTACTGGATTTAGCGGAAACTAAAGTTTTTAAAATTGCTGAGTCGCGTGCTAATGCCAACGAAGGCCCTGAAGGGATTAAATCGATCCTTGAAAAAACCGTCGACAAAATTGAGCAGTTATACAATAACCCCCATAACGGTGTGACCGGTGTATCAAGTGGTTTTACCGATCTTGATAAAATGACCGCCGGCTTCCAATCGGGTGACCTTGTTATTGTGGCGGCACGTCCTTCAATGGGTAAAACCACCTTTGCGATGAACTTGTGTGAACAAGCAGCCATGAATGAAGATAAACCTGTGCTTATTTTCAGTTTAGAGATGCCATCAGAACAAATTATGATGCGTATGCTGGCATCACTTGGCCGGGTTGATCAAACTAAAATTCGTACCGGTCAGTTAGATGATGAAGATTGGGCGCGTGTTTCTTCAACCATGGGGATTATGCTTGAGCAAGGCAAAATGTATATCGATGACGGTTCAGGCTTAACGCCGACAGAAGTGCGAAGTCGTGCCCGTCGTATTGCGCGTGAGTATGGCGGTTTATCAATGATCATGATTGATTACTTGCAGTTAATGCAGGTGCCTTCATTAAAAGATAACCGTACCTTAGAAATTGCAGAAATCTCGCGCTCACTTAAATCCTTAGCCAAAGAACTAGAGATCCCGGTCATTGCGTTATCACAGCTTAACCGCTCGTTGGAGCAACGTGCTGATAAGCGCCCAGTTAACTCTGACTTACGTGAATCAGGTTCAATTGAGCAAGATGCGGATTTGATCATGTTTATTTATCGTGATGAAGTGTATAACGATGATTCAGAACAAAAAGGTGTCGCTGAAATCATTATTGGTAAACAACGTAACGGCCCGATTGGCCGCGTGCCGCTGGCGTTCCAAGGCCAGTTCTCGCGTTTTGATAATTATTCTGGCGCACAAGTCTTTGATGAAGATTAATCTCATCAGATAGGTATTTAGTCTTTGCGTTAGTCGTACCGAAAAGCCTCTGTTTTAACGCAGAGGCTCATTTTTTAGTCTTGTGTTGCTCAATTATTTGAATGAAGCAATCAGTAAGGTTAGTTATTTGAAACCATTTCCCCGTGCTGAAATTAGTCGTAAAGCTTTGCAGGCTAACCTTGCAAGGCTGCGTGAAATTGCGCCCAACAGTAAAGTCATGGCTGTGGTTAAAGCCAATGGTTATGGGCATGGCTTGCTCAACGTGGCCGAGTCTGTCGCTGACTGTATTGACTGCGCCGATGGATTTGGACTGGCGCGACTTGAAGAGGCGCTTGAATTACGCCAAGGCGGTGTTAACGCTAAGCTACTGTTGCTTGAAGGTTGTTTTCGTCAATCTGACTTACCCACATTAGTTGAGCATAAAATTGATACCGTGGTGCATCATGAGTCGCAATTGGTGATGTTAGAGCAATCGACACTTACTGCGCCCATAACCGTCTGGCTTAAAATTGATACAGGCATGCATCGTTTAGGCTTTGGTATTGAACAATTCAAGGCTGTTTATCAACGCTTAATGGCTTGCCCACAAGTTGCCAAACCTATTCATTTAATGACCCATTTTGCTTGTGCCGATGAGCCTGACAATCCCTTAACCCAAGTGCAAATTGATGCTTTTCAGCAGTTGATTAACGATTTACCTGGCGATCGAACGTTAGCTAATTCTGCCGCTACGTTATTTTGGCCTCAAAGCCAGTGTGACTGGATAAGACCAGGTATCGCACTCTATGGGGTATCGCCTGTACTGGGTGATAAAGGTGTTCATCATGGGCTAGTTCCCGCAATGGAGTTAGTGTCAAACCTTATTGCGGTACGTGAGCATAAAGCCGGACAAAGTGTTGGCTATGGCGCTTATTGGACTGCAAAACAAGATACTCGTCTAGGCGTGGTTGCCATAGGTTATGGCGATGGTTATCCGCGCAATGCCCCTGAAGGTACCCCCGTGTTGCTTAATGGCCGCAGAGTGCCCATTGTTGGTCGAGTCTCTATGGACATGCTGACCGTTGATTTGGGGCTTGATGCAACTGATAAGGTCGGGGATTCAGTGCAGCTGTGGGGTAAAGGGCTCGCTGTAGAAGAAGTGGCAGAGCACATTGGCACCATTGCTTATGAGTTAGTAACTAAACTCACCCCAAGAGTCGTGGTTGATTTACAAGATTAATCTCAATTTAATTAATGGTTTATAGCCTAGAGCTTGAATCTTAAATTAGTCATAGATAGGAAGTGTTAAGTGCAGTTGTATAAATCAGTCGTTATGATTTATTGCGTGTTTTTTAGTATCGACAGTGTCGCCCAGTCTGAAGCTATTCACTCCGTAATTTCAAATGATCCAGAGTATGTGACTGCCAGTAAAACCACAACGAGTCATCGCCCTGATACAGAAGTGGTTGTAGAGACTGAGCTTATTTCTGAGATAAACCCACAGTCACAGCAACAAAATACTGCTGAAAAGCCGTCTGCGGTAACGCCCTCTGAAAAAGCACTGTCTCCAGAATTTGTCGCTGTGCCAATTGTCTTTTCAACTGAGACCTTGAGCACCACATTCGGCGCAGCAGGTGTCCTTAAGCATGCCGGTCAACCGCAAGCCGTAGCATTAGGCATTGGCTTATACTCTGCCAATGACAGTTGGCTAAGTTATGCAGGTTTTTATCATTATCAATTGCCAGAGCTTGATCAATGGTTATTTAGTGCCGAATTGTTTCGTGGTCATTACGAGCAAGGGATATATTACTTGCCCAATAGTGACCTATACGAGCCAAAAGCCAATGACATCAGTCGAGTCATTAGTGTCGGGGATGAAGGCTTTAACAAACTGACCATGGAATATGTATTACCCATCGCCAGAGGTAAGCATGGCGCTGCAAACGCGCTTGGGAAAAACACCACACCAATTAGCTGGAACCCATTAGAGTCAGGTGTTAGCTCTATCAGCTTAACCCCGTTTAGCAAGTATCGAGAGCTTGAAGCATTAGCCTATTTAGCCGACGAAGCCCGTGGTGTTGAGCTTGCTTTTAATTGGGATAACCGCGATGCCAAACTAAATAGCACCGAGGGTGGTCAAACAAATCTAACCATCACCAAAGGCTTTAGTGTCGATGATGATCCAAGCTGGTTGATGTGGGAATTTGAACAAAGCGCATTTATGTCTTTTGGGAGTAACAGTTGGTTTGAGCAACAAGTGCTCGGGATTAATTTCTACTTAGCGGATACCCCAAGTTGGGAGCAAGATTATAAACAACAGCAATTTCAGCAGCCTCCTAGTTTTGCTGGGGTGTCATTAGGTGGCTTTGATCGTTTGCGCGGTTACTCTTCAAAGCAGTTTACTGGCCGCAGCGCAGTCAATTATGCCCTAGAGTATCGAGTCACACCTCAATGGCAGCCACTACAATCACTGCCGGTGTTTAATCTATATAACATTCCTTGGTGGCAGTGGGTATTATTTGCCGAAGCTGGCAATGTGGCTGATGAATTTACTTTAACTGAACTGCATGATGATATGAAAACTAACTACGGCGCAGGCATACGTTTTGAAGTTGAAGGTATAGTGATAAGAACCGACTTTGTTACTGGCGGTGATGAAAGTCAGTTTTGGGTTATGGTTAATCAAGCATTTTAGTTTCTTGGTGATGAAATTAGTGGCTGCTGATATTAATTAGCCGTTTGTTAATGATATAATCACTAGTTCGTTTTTTAGTAAGCATCATATTTTATTAATCGTTGATTTTCTTCGATAAGGTACCATTTTGGCTCTAACAACACTCAACCGCTCGCTTTCTATCGCCCCCATGCTTGATTGGACCGATAGGCATTACCGTTACTTTGCGCGCCTGATGTCTGCACATACTGTGCTTTATACCGAAATGGTGACGACAGGGGCGATCATTCATGGTCAGGCTGATTACTTAGCTTATAACCAAGAAGAGCATCCGCTTGCTTTGCAGCTTGGTGGGTCTAACCCTAAAGATTTAGCCACCTGTGCCAAACTGGCTTTTGAGCGCGGTTATGATGAAATCAATTTAAATGTGGGTTGTCCATCAGATAGAGTCCAAAGCGGACGGTTTGGCGCTTGTTTGATGGCTGAGCCTAAGTTAGTTGCAGAATGTGTTGATGCCATGAAGCAAGTTGCTGATATCCCTGTGACGGTTAAAACCCGTATTGGTATCGATGAGCAAGACAGTTATGAATTTCTCACCGAATTTGTTGATACGGTTAAAGCTATTGGTTGCGATACTTTTATTGTCCATGCCAGAAAAGCGTGGTTACAAGGGTTAAGCCCAAAAGAAAATCGTGAAATTCCAGAGCTTAACTATGAGCGGGTGTATCAATTAAAGCGGGATTATGCTGATTTAAATATCAGTATTAATGGTGGCGTTAAAACCATTGAAGATTCATTGGTGCATTTACAGCAATTAGATGGGGTGATGATCGGCCGTGAAGCGTACCAAAACCCTTATATATTAGCTGAAGTGGATCAACGTATTTACGGTGACGACAAAGCTGTGTTAACTCGTGAGCAAGTGATTGAACAAATGGTGCCCTACATTGAGCAGCATATACAGTCAGGCGGGCGTTTAAACCACATCACTCGTCACATGATTGGCTTATTTCAAGGCCTACCTGGCTCAAGGGGCTGGCGTAGATATCTTAGTGAAAACGCTCATAAGCCGGGTGCGGGTGTTGAGGTTATTTGGGATGCGGTTGAGAAAATGCATCAAAGTAGGCCGCCTGCTGATGTGACTTTCTACCCTAATAACATGAGTAATGATTAAGTCTTTATTCGTTAAAAATAGCGTCTCATTGAGGCGCTTTTTTTATGCCTGTAGCTTAGCTAATTAAGTATTAGCTAAATTCACTATCAGGATGGTGAAAATGACTAATTGTTTGATTATTGTTCAGTGACTGTTGTGAGCCTGTTTTTGTTTGAAGTTAATATAACTACTATTAATCAGTCGTTTATATTGTTTTTTAAAACTTGGCACGTAGCTTGTAATAACCATGGTGTACCCAACATTAGGAAAGGAAAACATCATGTTTAACTCAATATCAAATGAAAATTCAGTGGTTAGTTCATCATCTACAACAAGCAATCGCATGTTTAAGAAACTGGCATTAATTGCTGTTATCGCCACCGCAAGTATTGGTGCTCAAGCAAATGAACTTAATAGTGCTGACATGGTAGAGGTATTAGAAGCTCGTTTGACTGATGCAACCACTGAAATGCTACAAACTGCGAGACAAGAAATTAGCTTGAGCTTACATAGCCAAATTGCTGAACAAGTTTTTGAGTTAAACAGCTCGCTTGAAATGACTGACGATGTAATAGCAACACAATCAGACACTGCTTTAGCAAGCAATGAGGACTGATTTATGGATTTAATGATGATATTTCATTTAGCTGATCCATTAACTTCTTTACTACTGCTTCCTGTTTTTAGCTTTATCGCATGCTCGATAATGATATGTGGGTTGCAGTGGTACCAATTTAATAGCGTCAAGGCAATGTCTGCTGAACTGGCTTCAATGGAGATCGCAGGAGAACAAAAATGAACTTAACAGACTTAGAAAAATGGTTAACAACCGATGACAGTTTGATATGTGGCGCATCACACGGATTAGCAAAACAATTTGGCTGGTCAGTATTGTGGACCCGAGTGTTAACCCTAGTGGCAATTTTAATGAGCCCTAGCATCGGACTCATTGGTTACTTTGTGACTGCCATTATCATGACCCAGAAAAAATCCAGATATTAAACTGAAGTATGAACGCTGCTGTCGTTCAAGATTAGTTCAGCATTATCATTCATACTTCAGTGTTAAATGACTATTTTACTGGTTTATCCCAGCGTAAATGATATCAATGCTTAAACCAGAGACTACTTCGTTAAAAAAGCTTGGAACCGAGCTTTGGCCTCATCACTTTTTAGTCTTTCACTAAACAACACTAACTCTTTAAGCATTTGTTGTTTCACTTCAGCTTGGTTATGCCTTAATAACTGTTTAGATGCCTGCAGCGCCAACGGTGGCTGAGCTGCTAATTTCTTTGCTTGTGATAATACAAAATCATCTAATTGTGATTGCTCAACCACTTGGTTGATAATATTTAATTCTTTTGCGGTGCTGGCAGTAAAGCTTTCACCTAATAAGATAAGTTCAGCCGCTTTTTGCTGCCCGACAATGAGCGGAAGTAACAAGCTTGATGCTGCTTCTGGTACCAAGGCGAGATTGACAAAAGGTAGCTGAAATGTAGCGCTGTTATCGGCATAAACCAAATCGCAATGCAGTAATAAAGTGGTACCAATGCCCACAGCTGCGCCAGATACTGCGGCTATCAATGGCTTTTTTATCTCAAGGATACAATGCAAAAATTGCACTGTGGGATGGGTTTCATTTAACTCGCCGCTGTTGAGGAAATCGCTAATATCATTACCCGATGTGAAACAATTGCCTTCGCCTCGTAACATAAAGGCGCGAATTGCATTGTCGTGCTCACCTTGGATCAGGTATTCTGTAAGCTGTTGGTACATTTTAAGATTAAAGGCATTTCGTTTTTCAGGACGATTGAAACTGATAATACGTACGCCTTGATCATCCTTTATCTGAATCTGACTCATAGGCTGTTTTCCTTCGGGAAGCGACTAGGGTGTACATGGAGTTTAAGACATTGAAAGCGATATTCAAACAGCTGTTTAGTTTTTTAGTTTTAACCACATTTTCTATTTCGGCCACTGCGGGCATTATGCTTTCAGAAGGCCATGTTAGAGCCATGCCTGCCAGTGTGCCCAACACCGCAGCTTATCTTACTTTAATGAACCATTCAGATAACACTGCTACATTAGTCTCTGTGACTACACCAGTGGCAAAAGAAGCCCAATTACATACCCTAATTGAAGAAAATGGCATTGTGAAAATGCGCCAAGTTGAAGGGTTTGATATAGAATCACATGGCAGCTTAACATTGCAACCATCGGGTGATCACATCATGCTGTTGTCACTGGTTAAGCCGTTAACCGTCGGTGATAAAGTACCATTAACATTAACTTTTGCTGATGGTCAGCAGTTAAATATTGAATTAATGGTTGATAAAAAGGCGAGTACTGATCAGCAAGAAAGCCATCATCACCATCATCATTAAGGAGTTGTATTGATGCAAATCACAAGGAAAAAAATTTTTAGTGTCATAGGGATTATTCTATTAATCGGCTATGTCATTGCGGTTTGGTGGAGCATTGAGCCAGACATCCTAGAGCCCGAAACGCTACAAAATGAACGTGGCGAGCACGTTATTGGCTACGCGACAACTTCTTCACTGATAGACACTCTCGAAAGCTTATTGGACAAACCAGGTGGCTGGCTTTCCAACGATATTATGCCGCCATCAGTGATGATGGATAATATGCCAGCATTTGAGTTTGGTGCATTAGAGCAGTCTCGCGATTTAGCGCTGATTATGCGTAAAGAGTTTAGTCGCTCACAATCTCAATCGACAGCAGATAGCGATTTACTGGCTGCGCATTCAAAACTTAATATTGAGCATACCAGTTGGTTGGTGCCTAGCGCTGAAGGCGAGTACCGTGAAGCGATAAAATTACTGAAACTTTACCGCGCTAAAATCAGTGATACCGAAAACAGTAATGCCCAGTTTTACGCCCGCGCAGACAACCTCAATGAATGGCTTAAAGAAGTGCAAAAACGTTTAGGCAGTATCTCACAACGGCTGTCTGCCAGTGTTGGTCAAGAGCGTTTAAATACTGATTTAGCCGGTGATTCTACTGCAAGGCAATCAACGCCATCGCTCGCCAGTTCAGAAATTAAAACCAGCTGGTGGAAAATTGATGATGTGCTTTATGAAAGCCGAGGCAGTGCTTGGGCTTTGCTTAATTTCATGAAGGCAATTGAAGTTGATTTTGCAGATGTACTGGAAAAGAAAAATGCTGAGGTGAGTTTACGACAAATTATTCGTGAACTTGAAGCCACTCAGCAAACTGTTTGGAGCCCAATGGTGCTGAACGGAGATGGTTTTGGTTTAGTCGCCAACCATTCATTAGTCATGGCTAACTATATTTCCCGCGCGAATGCTGCGGTAATCGATTTAACTAACTTACTCTCTCAGGGATAATGATGAAAAAGACACTTCTTGCCACCAGTTTATTGGGTTTATTAAGCATCTCTTCAGCGCAAGCTGCAACTGTGCTTGGTTTTAAAGTCGGTGGTGATTATTGGCAAGCTGACACCAGCGGCTCATTCAATAGTGACGATGGTGTAGGGCAAACTTATAACTATGACTCTGATGCACAGGGCAGTGTATGGATTGCTTTTGAGCACCCAATTCCGTTAGTGCCTAACGTTAAAATTCGTGAAAATCGTTTAGAAGGTAAAGGCAAGCAAACTGATTCAAACTTTTTCTTTAACGATATTTCTATCGATGGCGCTTCTACTGCTTATAATGATCTAAGTAATACGGATTTCGTACTTTATTACGAAATTTTAGATAATGATTTAGTAGCTTTAGATTTAGGTGCTGCCTACAAGCAAATGCATGGTTCAATAAGAATTAATGGCACTACCGATGCTGGTTCTGCAATTTCTTCAGAAGTCGATGTTGATAGCGGTATTGTTATGCTTTACGGTAGTGCTGAAGTCGGTGTGCCAGGGCTGGGTTTATATGCATTTGCTGACGTTATGCTAGGCATTGATGAGTCAAATGTTTATGACTACAACGCTGGTTTAGGTTGGAAATTTGATGGTGTTGCTTTAGACACGGCAATCCGAGTGGGTTACCGCGAGTTCAAATTTGATGTTGATGATTTTTCTCGCACAACTCAGAATATGTCGTTTAAAGGTGCCTTTGCCGGTGTTGAACTGACATTCTAAAGACTGAATAAGCGTTATAAATGCCCAATAAAAAACCGCCATTTGGCGGTTTTTTTGTTGCCTGAATAAGGCATCAGCAATAGGGCTTACTCAGTAACAAAGGTTATTCTGAAATAAGGCCATTGTTAATTGAGATGATATCGTCTTCGTTTAAAGTACCGGCTGCTTGTTTAAGAGCAAGGATTGAAGTGATATAGCCGTAACGAGCATCAGACAGTTGACGCTTTGAATCGTATAAATCACGAGTACGGTTTAATACATCAACAATGGTACGCGTGCCCACTTCAAAACCTGCTTGAGTGGCTTTTAAAGCACTTTCAGAAGATATAACAGATTGCTCGTAAGCGCGGATAGAGCTGATTGACGCGCCGACATTGTTAAAGTTATTGCGTACATTTTTAACCACACTACGGTGAGTTTGCTCAAGCAGTTCACTGGCTTCAACATATTGATATTGAGCTTGCTTTACTTGTGACGAAACTTTAAAGCCTTCAAAAATCGGTACGCTTAAGGTAATGCCAATGTTGGCATTGTCGTAATCAAGACCTGGGTTTTGATCAAAGCCTTTAGTGTAACCAGCGCCCAAGTTTAATGATGGCATATGGCCAGCTTTAAAAAGGCTAATGGTTTCACTGGCAATATCACGGCCAATACGTTGGGTCATTAAATCAATACTGTTGGTTTCTGCAATTTTTAACCATTCAGCTGAGGTTGTTGGCGAGGTTGCGCCAGCAGAAAAGCGGGTCGTATCTAGAATGTTAATTGACTTGTGATCTATACCTGTGATTTCACGTAATGCTTCGTAACTGTTTGCTAAGGTATTTTCGGCCAAAATCTCAGTGGCTGAGGCTAAATCATATTGCGCTTGAGCTTCATGAACGTCGGTAATCGCGGTAAGACCTACTGCAAAACGTTGCTTAGTTTGCTCCAATTGACGCTCAATCGCACGTTTTTCAGCACCTTGGAACTCAAAGTTATCTTTTGCGGTTAATACAGCAAAGTATGCATCAGTTACACGGATAATTAATGATTGTAACGTTGATGCATAAGCTGAGTCAGCTTGTGATGCTGCCATTTCAGCTAAATCTAAACCGACCCAAGCGCTGTGATCATAAATAACTTGGTTTAAGCTGATACCACCAGTAAAGCCATCTGGCTTGTTGGTGTCCTGACCATCTTCTTTATTCCATGCCTTTGAGTAACCCACGTTGGCACTAATAGTCGGCAGTAAAGGCGCACGGTTTTCTTCAATGCTTTCGTATAATGCATCGCGCTGAGCTTGTGCTTGCAGTACTACGGTGTCACTGGTAAGTGCTTGTTGATAAATTTGCAGTAAATCGTCAGCATTTGCCGCAGGTGCAGCAACTGCTAATGTTAGCGCTGCGTATATTGAACTAATTTTAAATTTCATTTGCTGCCCTTTTAGACAATATCTCCATCAATGGAGGAAAAATAATTTTGGTGTTTACGGTACTCATTATTAAGTAAGCATCATTTAGTACTATCGCACTTGCTTAAAATCCTGAGTTGTCGCTATGCAGCGAGGATCTGTTCATCTTTCTAGCTTAAATTTTACAGTGTTTCAGTAACATTTATTGCTACGGATAATGCATTAATTGGTATGAAAAATGCCAATGTTACATTTATTGCTCAATTACCTAGATAGATTTTAGCTGTTGTTGCAAAAATAACCATGAAAGATCAACAGACTCTGCTGTATATCGTGAAAAAGGTTATCATTTCTAAGGCAAATATCAACTTTCAAGTTGTAACAGACTTTATTAAAATCCCCTGCTTAAATATAACCACCGTATAATAGTGTATGAAATATTTTAAAGGGCTTACAAATTGTAAGAAAAAAATATGAAAAATAATGAAATACTTGCACAGTTTAACGCTGAAACAGATGTTGAAATCATTGATACTAAAACCGTTTTTAAAGGCTTTTTTCAAGTGGATGAATATCAATTTAAGCATAAACTTTTTGACGGTGGTTGGAGTGAGGTTGTCTCTCGTGAAGTATTTGAAAGGGGTAATGCGGTTGTGGTACTGCCCTATGATCCAGTCACTCATCAAGTCGTCCTTATCGAGCAAATACGCTTACCTGCAATAGGGACCACCAATTCTGTTTGGCTACTTGAATTGGTTGCAGGTATGATCGCCGCTGACGAGGTGGCCGAAGAGGTTGCCCATCGAGAGTTAATGGAAGAGACAGGGCTTAGTGCCACTGAAATGCATTTCGTTAATAGCTTTCTGGCGACACCAGGTGGTTCATCTGAACGATTTTATTTTTACTGGGCTAAAGTTGATGCCAGTAAAGCCCAAGGCATACACGGCCTTGAATATGAGCATGAAGATATAAAAGTGCATGTGGTCGATTTTGATGTCGCCATGGATATGGTCAACAATGGCCGTATTGATAATGCCTCTACCGTGATTGGTCTACAATGGTTGGCATTAAACTTAGATAAAGTGACCTCATAGCCGTTCAATCAGCACACTGGCTAAGCGGCTTATCATCAATATTTAAGCGTAATGTAAAGCTAATTAAAGAGGTTTGAATTGAGTCAGCAAGTAACCAAAAATAAGTACCAGCCAAACGTGAGTGCTTTTTTAGCATTGTGCGGCCGTAATTATGCGCTGATTTTGAAATGGTTACCTGAAGATGGTGAAATTAATGAGCCTTGGACTGTTAAAGGCCAATTTGGGCTATTAGATATCACGATTATTGAAAATACTAAATATACACAACTAATTGAAATAAAGCGGCATTTTCCTTTGGGAGATTTCCTTACCACACCTAAAGCATGTGTGCGAGTCTATCATGATGCTCAATTAGCAGAAGTGTTAACTAGTCAACAGATTTATCGATTAAAAGCAGTGTATGATTATCCAAATGTACATATGCATCAAACGGATGAGAAATATCAAGTTAATGCATTTTTGGAAGAGCTACTTAAGATTGGATGCCGTCCCCAGCATCTATGTTCGACATAGTTCTGCTACATTGAATTAATTTATGTCTAGGATTAATTAGTGCTAAAAGAGCCAGTGAGTTACCCCATCGCTGAAACGGATGTCGTCAGGCTGATTCAAGTCACTGATCCTCATCTATTTGCCGATCCAGAAGCGCAGCTTTTAGGGGTGAATACGGCTGCCAGTTTTCAGGCGGTACTAGACACTTTTTTAGCATCAGATCAGCAAGCTGACATCATGTTGGCCTCTGGCGATATCAGCCAAGACTACTCTCCTCAGTCATACCAGCATTTTTCAAATGCAGTTACAAAACTCGATATGCCTTGTCATTATTTACCGGGTAATCATGATGACCCACGCTTGATGAGCTTGCATATGCAGGGCAAACAATTGTTTGGTCAGCAGCGCATTATCATTGGTAACTGGCAAATATTGATGTTGGACTCAACAGTGCGTGGTAAACCGGGTGGCTTTATGGCTGAAGATCAATTTAAATTGATTGATGCTGCTATCAAAGCTGATCCTGAGAAACACGTGTTACTGGTTATGCACCATAATCCCATTTTAGTGCAGTGCAGCTGGCTTGATCAGCATTGCATGATTAATGGCGATAACTTTTTACAGCGCATGGGGGAATACCCTCAAGTGAAAGCCGCGCTATGGGGCCATGTGCATCAAGCTATTGATAGTGAATATCAAGGCGCCAATGGTGCTATTCACTTAATGGCGACCCCGTCAACTTGTATACAATTTAAGCCAAAATCTTCTTATTTTGCCCTAGATGGACTTCAACCCGGCTATCGTTTGCTGGAGCTAGCTAGCAATGGTAGCATTCATACTAATGTTTATCGGGTGCCTGGCGAAAACTTCTCTCCAGATAATGATGCGAGCGGTTATTAGACGTTTTTTCGTTATTGGTTAACTTGATATTCATTCTGCTGTTGGAATTTCAATATCACCTTAGCGAGAGGAAATATGCTGCTCTATATACATGGATTTAATAGTTCACCTCTTTCAGATAAAGCCAAGGAAACGGCTGACTATATAAAACAACGTTTTCCGGATTACCCTTTTCACCAACCTCAACTTCCTTCATCACCTAAAGCGGCGATGACCTTGTTATGTGGTATTGTGGAACAAGCGAAAGCCAAAGGTGAACCGTTAACCTACATTGGATCGTCTTTAGGTGGGTACTTTGCTAGCTATTTAGCTGAACAATATGGCGGTAAAGCAGTGTTGATAAACCCTGCAGTAAAACCCTTTGAATTGTTTGATGGGTTTTTAGGGCCGCAATATAACCCCTATACCGATGAACATTACCAAGTATTACCGCAACATAAACTTGATGTTGCTGAATATAATACTGAAGTCATTCGTCGCCCAGATAGATTTTTAGTTTTTTTGCAAACTGGCGATGAAGTGTTAGATTATCGTCAAGCATTATCGAAATATCATTGTTGTCAGCTTCATTTAGAGGCCAACGGTGACCACAGTTTTATTGGCTACAACAATCAGCTAGATAAGATATGTGATTTTTTACAAATTAAATAACAAGTATTCTTTTCGGCCTGTAATATTGGGCCAATAATTGACCAAATGTGTGGACTATGAGCAATCAATATACTTCTGACGCTATCGAGGTTCTTAATGGACTCGACCCTGTTAAACGCCGTCCTGGTATGTACACCGACACCACCAGGCCGAATCATTTAGGTCAAGAAGTTATCGACAACAGTGTCGATGAAGCGCTCGCCGGTCACGCCTCAAAAATTGAAGTAGTATTGCACGCCGATAATTCATTGGAAGTGACTGATGATGGCCGTGGTATGCCTGTGGATATTCACCCTGAAGAAGGTATTCCTGGGGTTGAATTGATCCTCACTAAATTGCACGCCGGTGGTAAGTTCTCGAATAAAAATTACCAATTCTCTGGTGGTTTGCACGGGGTAGGTATTTCGGTGGTGAATGCCTTATCGACTCGGGTTGAAATTACCGTTCGTCGTGATGCTCAAGTGTATGATATGGCATTTGAAAATGGTGACAAGGTCGAAGACTTACGTGTTACCGGCACCTGTGGTCGTCGTAATACCGGTACCCGAGTTCATTTTTGGCCAGATGCCAGTTATTTTGACTCAGGTAACTTCTCGCTTACTAAGCTACTTTATTTATTGCGGGCTAAAGCTGTGCTTTGCCCTGGTTTACGGATTAAGTTTAGCAATAAGCAAAACGGTGAAGTACATGAGTGGTTTTACGAAAGTGGCTTAACTGATTACTTAAAAGAAGCGGTAAAAGATTCGGTCTTGTTACCTGAAGAGCCATTCATTGGTAGTTTTACCGGTAAAATGGACGCGGCAGAGTGGGCCATTACTTGGCTACCTGAAGGTGGAGATAGTTTGTATGAAAGTTACGTTAACTTGATCCCTACGCCACTTGGCGGGACTCACGTTAATGGTTTCAGACAAGGCTTATTGGAGTCGATGCGCGAGTTCTGCGAGTTTCGTAATCTGGTGCCTCGAGGCATTAAGCTCTCACCTGAAGATATTTGGGATAAAGCCTCATTTATTTTATCTATCAAAATGCAGGACCCACAATTTTCCGGTCAAACTAAAGAGAAGCTTTCAAGCCGTCAAAGCTCTGCCTTTGTTTCTGGTATTGTTCGTGATGCTTTCTCGCTATGGCTTAACTCTAATACCGAGCAAGCTGAACAATTAGCTGAACTTTGTATTAACAATGCTCAAAAACGCTTAAAAGCGGCTAAAAAAGTAGCCCGTAAAAAAGTTACTTCAGGGCCGGCTTTACCGGGTAAATTAACTGATTGTAGTGGCCAAGACCCAATGCGCGGTGAGCTATTTCTAGTGGAGGGTGACTCTGCGGGTGGTAGTGCTAAACAGGCGCGCGATCGTGAGTTTCAAGCGATTATGCCCCTTAGAGGTAAGATTTTAAATACCTGGGAAGTGGACGCGTCACAGGTATTAGCCTCGCAAGAAGTACATGATATCTCAGTCGCTATAGGCTGCGATCCAGACAGTGCTGATATTTCAGAGTTACGCTACGGCAAAATTTGTATTCTTGCTGATGCCGACTCCGACGGTCTGCATATTGCGACCCTATTATGTGCTTTATTTATGAAGCATTATCGTGTGTTGGTCGAGAAAGGCCATGTGTATATTGCAATGCCACCGCTGTTTCGTATCGATTTAGGCAAAGAAGTTTTTTATGCTTTAGATGAAGATGAAAAAAACGGTATATTAGACCGAATTGTGGCAGAAAAGAAAAAAGGCAAAGTGCAAGTCACTCGTTTCAAAGGTCTAGGTGAGATGAACCCATTGCAACTGCGAGAAACCACAATGGATCCTAATACCCGCCGTTTGGTGCAATTAACCATTGATGATAATGAAGACACAGTCGCACTCATGGATATGTTACTTGCGAAAAAGCGCTCGCCAGATCGTAAAATCTGGTTAGAGTCTAAAGGTGATCTAGCTCAGCTGTAATTTACTCAGTTTTATGCCCATAACAATTGCCCATAACGATTGCTGATAGCAATTGCTTATAACAACAATGAAGGCAAAAATTACTAAGATGTCGAACATAAAATTTAAAATGGACTTTAAGCAAGCTAAGACAGCGTTAAAGGCGTTGTCCGTGCTTGCTTTAACACAAATGACTGTGGTTAAAGCTTTTGCAGCCGACACCATGATGATTACTGTGACTAAAGGATTTGGGCTGACACTGTATGCCTCAGATTTAGGTGATGCCAAACAAATGGCAATGGGCACTAACGGCACCTTGTTTGTCGGCTCAAAAAAGAGCGGCACCATTTATGCTTTAGTCGACTCTGATAACGATGGTCAGGTAAACAAACGCTACCTAATTGGTAAAGGCTTAGAGTACCCAGAAGCTATCGCGTTTCATGACGGTGATTTGTATGTCGCTGATCAAGACCGTATTTTACGTTATCAAGATATTGAAGACCGCCTTAGGCGTCCTGGTAGACCCAAAGAGGTGTACTCAGGGCTGCCAAGTGTTGAGCGCAAACATGCTCGTGGGATGAAGTTTGGACCCGATGGCCGACTGTATATCTCTATTGGTTCTCCGTGTAATGTGTGTGAAGCAGAAGCGCCATTTAGCAGCATGTTAGCCATTGATATTAAGACGGGTGACACCGAACAAGTGGCATCAGGATTAAGGCGGGTTATTGGTTTTGACTGGTCGCCGAGCAGCGCTAAATTATGGTTTGCTGATCAAGGCCGAAATTGGATGGGTGATACCATGCCAGCCGATGAAATAAACCGCATAGACGTAAAGGGTAGCCATTTTGGTTTTCCCTATATTCATGGAACCAATGTTGTTGAGCCTTCTTTTAAGAAACCAGACAACCTCAATGTTTCAACACCAGAATTTGAATTACCAGCGCATGTAAAACCAACCAGCCTACTTTTTTATCAAGGTGATAATTTTCCTGAGCGTTACCATCATCAATTATTTGTTGCTGAAAATGGCTCGTGGAATCGCTCAAGTAAAATTGGTTATCAGGTGGTGATGTTAGCCCTTGAAGATGACCAAATTATCAAGCGCGAAAGAGTCGTCAGCTTTTTAGACGGTGAGTTTCCCGTTGCTAGACCTTATGACCTGATAAATGCACCCGATGGTGCAGTGTTCATCTCTGATGACCTAAAAGGCAATGTATATCGCTTGTTTTATAAAGCGCCAGAATAATCACAGGAATATTAACTAATGAGTGATGCGATTGAATTAAGCCTTGATGGTGTAGAGCAAATGCCCCTACGCCGTTTTACAGAAGAGGCTTATTTAAACTATTCAATGTACGTAATCATGGATCGTGCTTTGCCACATATTGGCGATGGTTTAAAGCCTGTTCAACGTCGTATTATTTACGCTATGAGCGAGCTTGGATTATCAGCTCAATCTAAGCCTAAAAAGTCTGCTAGAACCGTGGGTGACGTATTAGGTAAATACCATCCCCATGGTGACAGTGCGTGTTATGAAGCTATGGTATTAATGGCGCAGCCATTTTCCTATCGTTACCCCTTAGTCAAAGGTCAAGGTAACTGGGGGGCGCCAGACGACCCTAAGTCATTCGCAGCCATGCGTTATACCGAAGCGACCTTATCAAAATTTTCAGAAGTGCTTTTATCTGAATTAGGCCAAGGCACGGTTGAATGGGGCGTTAACTTTGACGGAACTTTAAAAGAGCCGAAATCATTGCCTGCACGCTTACCGCATATTTTATTAAACGGTATTACCGGTATTGCCGTGGGTATGGCAACCGATATCCCACCACACAATGTGCGTGAATTAGTGTCTGCGTGTGTGGAGTTATTGGATAATCCTAAAGCGGAACTTGAGCGCCTAATGGAGCTGGTACCAGGGCCAGATTATCCGACCCAAGCTGAAATTATTACCCCAAGTAAAGACATTGCCAAGATTTATGAAACAGGTCGTGGCTCGATTAAAATGCGCGCGGTTTACGAGATTGATAGCGGCGAAATTGTCATTACTTGTTTGCCACATCAAGCTGGTAGCGGCAAGATTTTAGAGCAAATTGCTAACCAAATGCAGGCTAAAAAGTTGCCGATGGTGGCAGATTTACGTGATGAATCTGATCACGAAAACCCAGTACGATTAATCATTGTGCCTCGCTCAAATCGTGTTGATTGCGATCAGTTAATGGCGCATTTGTTTGCCACTACGGATTTAGAAAAGAGCTTTCGAGTTAACTTAAATGTGCTCGGCCTTGATGGTCGCCCAAGGGTTAAAGGCCTGAAAGAGATGCTAACTGAGTGGCTCAGTTACCGCATCTCAACCGTGACCCGTCGTTTGCAATACCGTCTTGATAAGGTACTTGCAAGGCTGCATATTCTTGATGCTTTGATGATTGCCTTCTTAAATATTGATGAAGTCATCGAGATCATTCGCTTCAATGATGAGCCGAAAAAAGAGTTAATGTCACGGTTTGATTTATCAGATAAGCAAGCCGAAGCGATTTTAGAGCTTAAGTTACGTCATTTGGCCAAGCTTGAAGAATTTAAAATTAAAGGTGAGCAAGAAGAGTTAGCTGCAGAGCGCGATAAGCTGCAACTTATTTTGGGTTCTGAGCGCCGCTTAAAAACCTTAGTTAAAAAAGAGCTCATACAAGATGGTGAAACCTATGGCGATGATCGCCGCTCGCCTATCATTGAGCGTATTGAATCAAAAGCCTTAACTGAGCAAGAGTTGACCCCAGCAGAGTCAGTGACCGTAGTGTTATCTGACAAAGGTTGGGTACGCTGCGCGAAAGGTCATGATATTGATGGCGAAGGGTTAAATTATAAAGCCGGTGATAGCTTCTTATGTAGTGCCAGCGGTAAGAGTAATCAGCCATCAGTGTTTATCGACTCGACAGGGCGGGCGTTTGCAACCGATACACATACGCTACCTTCTGCTAGAAGTCAGGGTGAACCAATCACGACACGCTTTAATTTAGCGCCAGGGGCGGTAATGCGCCATGTGTTGATGGGCGTTGATTCACAATGCTATTTATTAGCCAGTGATGCCGGTTACGGTTTTATCGGCTCTTATGCAGATATGGTGAGTCGTAATAAGGCTGGTAAAGCATTATTAAGCCTGCCTGCGAATGCGCAGTCCTTAGTGCCTAAATTGGTTAAAAAAGGCGTGCCTCAGTCAATTATGGCGATAACCAATGAAGGCCGAATGCTTATCTTTGATGTTGATGCCTTGCCGCAGTTATCGAAAGGTAAGGGTAACAAGATCATTGGTATTCCAACGGATCGCGCTAAGAGCAGAGAAGAGCTATTGATCCATCTTGATGTTATTCCACAAGAGGCGTCAGTTACCCTGTGGGCTGGTAAACGTAAGCTAACTTTAAAACCATCTGATCTTGAGCATTATCGTGGTGAGAGAGGCCGTAGAGGCGCGAAACTACCTCGTGGTTTACAACGGGTCGATAGTGTTGATATCGAGCTCGGTGCGCAAACGGATGCTGACATTGAGCCATCAAGCGATTAATCGCGCAGCAGAATAGCCATAAAAGAAAGACATAAAAAATGCTGCCAATGGGCAGCATTTTTTATGAGAATTTGATTTTAACCTGAGGATGAACTTAAGGCTTGAGTTAGCCTTGCTTTTTAGCAGCAGCTTACGCCACTTCGTAAAATTTAGGTTCTACGTCAACTTGAGCCTGAATAATGTTGCTCGCCATACGTGCACATTTACCACATTGATCAGCAACACCTAAGCGTTTTTTAACGTCAGCTAAAGAGCTATCGCCATGTTTGCTTACCGCTTCTTTAATTTGGGTATCAGTAATTCCGTGACAAAGACAAACGTACATAAAGCCTCTTCAATTAATCTGATTCATATCTTAACTTAGACAATTCATAAGGCTAAGAGATGATCGCTCGTTGACTATAATGCAATTCTAAATGAAAACCGTTCTCATTGCTAATAACTTTTTATCAATTTCTTAATTGGTGCCAAGAATATTAGTTATTAAAAATTGCTAACTTGCTCACAATTACTGCTGCAATGGGAGTTTAATGCCAATATCGGCGTTATCAATTGGATTAAAAGGAAGAGGTCTTAGGGTTTTCAAGTCGGGAGGATATAGACTCCAGAGGGGGTTACTTTTATTCAATATCAGCTCATCCATGAGATTTAAATTACAGTATGACTTAATTGTTAGGCATTATGCTGGCGGTTAATAATAAAGATTAATAGCCCTTAAAAAAATCGACCAGATGCTTTAAAGGTTGCTGTGTTGTCCATAAATGGAAGTTTTCAACGAACACTTCTACCACTTGTTCAGGAAAGCTTGGGGCGGCAATATGGGGGGTGATAATGGCATTAGGGCAATGCCAAATAGGGTGGTCTGCGGGCAATGGCTCTTGATTAAAGACATCAAGGATTGCGTTTTGTTGTGGCTTATTGAGTAATTGCGCAGCTAAGGCATCTAAATCGAGCACATTTCCGCGGCCAAGGTTGAACAGCACACATTCATCAGGTAGTAATGCCAGCATGGTTTTGCTTAATACATTCTCAGTTTCTAAGGTGCTAGGTAGCGTACTGGCGATGGTGTGTGCACTAGGCAAATAGTTAGCTAAGTGCTCAATAGTATCAACATGGTCAAAATGCGCCTTTGGCTCGCCGCTACGACTCAGGCCGGTAACCGTCATGCCGAAATGCTTCGCCGTTTTAGCAATATGCTGGGCAATCGAGCCGGTACCGAGTAACAGTAAGCCTTGGCCTTGTAAGGTTCTGTAGCTACCAGGGATCCATTGCTTATGTTGCTGCTGTTGTTTATATTTTGCATGCTCTCGCTGGTGGGCAAGTAAATAACCAAATAAATATTCACTCATCAAAGGGCCAAAAATCCCTTTGATATTGGTTAGGACGTAATCCCGTCGTTGTCTAGAACCTGTAAGGCGATCAACACCAGCAAAAGTGGATTGCATCCAAGTTAAGTTGCGACCTAAGTTAAGTAATGGCGCCGCAAGATGTGGCTCTGCAAACCAGATATCAGCCTCAGTAATACTACTAGGCTCATCGCCTAAAATTGTCAGATCCTTGAGGTGGTGAGCCGCTAATAATTGACGAAACCTGTCGTTATCTTGGGTTAACAATAATAACTTGTGTGCCATAAAATCCCTGTAAGTCGATTAAATTGAGGAAGTTAATGGATCAAATAATAGCATTTATTGCCCAGCTTGGCGCAATGCTTCATCCGTGGATGAGTGAAATTGCCACTGCGTTAGTGGCCTGTTGTATTGTGGTGTTTGCCACCGATATTAATCGGCTATTACGCAAGGCGTTATCGGGTCAGGGCTTTTTTGTCCGAACTTGGGTATTTGTATTGGTGAATGCTTTTGGTTACGGCTTAGGGATTGTCAGCGTTAGCCCGTGGTTAGCTAGGCAACTTAAATCAATGCCTTCACAATGGATGCTGTTACTGCTACTGGTGGCATTTTTTGCTGTTGGCGCTTGGGCGCAACGAAACAGGCAAGTTTAACGGTGTCACTTGCCTGTTGCTTTAGGGGGTATTTAGCCAAAGTATAAATGGTGGTCAGTTGCTTGAGAATCAGTGTCTTGTTGATTTAATTGCTGGATTACTTCGGCGGCTTTATCGGGATAGTTACTGAATATCCCATCTACGCCAATGGCGTTCAAAGCTTGAATGTCTTCGGCATTATCGACGGTGTAGACATAAATTTTAGCGCCGCGTTGATGGGCATCATTGACCATTTTATGGGTGACAAAATGTATATCAACATGGATAGAATAGGCATCAAGGGCTGATACTGATTCAGCATAGTTTAGCGGCACGCCCGCTAAAATGGGTGCCACTCTAGCATGGGGGAGATGTTGTTTAACCTCGAGTAAGTAAGGCTGATTAAATGATGAGATCAGTAGCTGATCTGGGCTAAAGCCAAGCTGCTCAATCATGTCGTTATAGCAAGCAATAAGAGGCGCGGCGGTGTGATAGCCTTTAAGCTCAATATTGACAATACAGCGACCTTTAATCAGGCCCATGACTTGCCATAGCGTCGGTAGTTTATGCTGCTTGATAGTCACATTATTGATAGTGTCTAAGCTACTTAGATGCACTAACCCTTGTCCTGAGGTTTTGGTTTCTAGGCGGCGATCATGAAATACAATCAGTTGCCCTTCCACATTATAAACATCAAGTTCAATGGCACTAACCTTTAACGCCAGTGCTTTTTCCATTGCCGCAAGGGTGTTTTCTACTTCATAACCACTCGCACCGCGGTGAGCAAAAATCAGCATTTATTTAACCTTTGATAATTTTATTCAATTCACGACTCTGACCATTATTGATATGGATTTCCATTTGTGGGTACGCCAATTCAACTTGGTTTTCTTTTAGTTTTTTACAAATACGTTTGTGAAGGTTATGCCTTAAGGGCCAACGATCGTTCATGTCTTTAGCATAGGATCTGACTTCATAATCTTGGGTGTGCTGGCCAAAACCTGCAAACCAGACTTCAGGCTCAGGGAAGGTCAATGATAAGTCACATTCTCTTACTGCTTGATGGAGTAAGGCTTCAACTTTTGATGGATCTGCATCACGCTGCACTGACACATAAACGATAACTCGGGTAATAGGATCAGATAACGACCAGTTGACCAGTTGTTCTGTAATAAAGGCTTTATTGGGGACAATAATCTCTTTTCTGTCCCAATCGACAATGGTTGTGGCTCGAATTTCAATTTTGCTGACGGTGCCGGTTAAGTCGCGAATGGTCACCGTATCGCCTATTCGAATCGGTTTTTCAAATAAGATAATCAAACCAGAAATAAAGTTAGCAAAAATTTCTTGTAAGCCAAAACCAAGGCCCACCGATAGCGCTGCAACAAGCCATTGTAATTTCGACCATTCAACCCCGACGGTGGAAAACCCGATTAACATGCCAAGAAATACCACCACGTAACTACTTACGGTGGTGATAGCAAACCCTGTACCTGGCGATAGCTCTAATCGTTGTAAAATGGTCAGCTCTAGTAAACCCGGCAGATTTTTAGCAATCATGGCGGAAAAGCCAACGGTGATAAAGGCAAACAGAATTGACTTTAAGGTGATCGGAATTTGCTGCTCTATACCGTTAACTACCGAATGGGTGCTCCATAAGGTAATGCCATCAAGGAAAGAAAACAGTGCAGTATGGGTTTGAGAAATAAGCCCAAGTAAACTAGCAAAAAAGGCTAAAATCAGTAGCGAACGTACTAACCCCAGCGACTGACTCGAGATAGTTTCCAGGTCGACTTTGGGCTCTTCATAGTTTTCAGAGACATCGGGGGTATTATTTAGTTCGCCACGCTCACGTTGCGCCAGTCTTTCTGCTCGTTTGGTTTTAGCGCGATCAAAGGCAATTAAACGGCGCTCGATTAGCATCCAACGCTTTAGTAGTTGGTACAACAATAAAAAGCCTAAGCCTAGCAATAAGGCTAATTGCAGCTGCAGTAATACTTGAAAGGCACTAAAATAGTAACCTATTAGGGCGAAAACAATGCTGGCGCAAGGCACTGTGATTAAAAATGCCCAAATGACTTTATGGAGTAATTTCATGTTCTTGCCATCATTGGCGTTGGCACGAAAATCATTAATAAAGGCATATAAATCTTTATATAGCATCAATAGCGAGATGGTGAATAAGAAAAATGCCAAACGACCAATACTGTTACGAATAAGCGAGCTATCAAGGGCTTCAGTAAAACCGATAATGCCAATTAATGGCCAGCTTAAGACAATAAAGCGCAGGGTTTTTTCTTGAAGGCGCCTAATTAAGGTTTCAGGTCTTCTAAAGTGACAGACTAAAATGCCATTATCACAGGCAAGTAATGCAAAGACTCGGTACACCAAGTAGCTGCCACCCACAGATAACACGCCAACCCCAATTGCATGCACCAAGTTCAGTTCTGAGGCAAATAAAATCCATCCAGCAAGTAGTACCGGTAATGGTTTTACTAGCGAATAACATAAACTTAGCGCTAAGGTTTTAGCGGTGTATTTGAATTTATCTTGGGTTACGTTACCCACATATTGACCATAATGTTCAATGGTTCTATTAAATTTAGGCGTCAATAAATCCTGGGCCATTAAGCACAATATCAAGGTGATCACCCACCAAGCCCAATATATATTTTGCTCTGCCCACGCTTGTTTAAGCAGTTGCCCTTGTTGGGTTTGCATCATCCATACGGTGGCATTCTTTAAGTCAATAAGCCACAAACCGGATATTGCCGCCGCATTGGGAACCCAAAATAAATGTTCATTGAGGGTGTTTTTAAGATCAAGATAAATCTGTGTTAGCTGCTCATAACTATTGCGCAGTTTAGCTTGCTCATTGAGGTATACATCATAGCTTTGTACTACTTGTTCGATTAGGCTTTGCTGAGAGGTAAGTAATTTTACTTGGGTATTATTAAGATACTTCTGATTGCTCAATTGTTGCTTATTTAACGCTTTTTGTTGCTCAGCCTGATAACGCTTTAGGCGTGAGTCAGCAACGGATGCCAGTAATTTATCTTGGTTTGTCGGCTTAGGTAAGGACTGCAGCATCTGTAAAAAACGGTCGCCAAATGCAGAGTTAGTTTCTACCCAGGTGATTTGCTCCTCAACATTAGCCAGCTGTAGCGCATGGGATTGGTATTGTTTCTCTGCTTTTTCTTGCAACTCGATGGTGTCTGAAATGGCATTATTTATACGGATTAATTCGTCAGCATACTGCTGATTTTGTGCGCTTATCTCTTGCGAGGCTTCATCGGCAAGTTGTTGCTCATCAATCAGGTTGTTGGCAATGGTATTGGCGGCTTTTTGTTGGCGATATTGATTGTTTTTTTGGTTTAACTGCTCAATTAATCGCTCTTGCTGGGCATGCTCTAAGCGCAAAAGCTGTAATTGCAGTTGCACGATTTGTTTTTGTTTAGGACCACTGGAGAGCTCAGAAGATAAGGTTGCGATATGTTGCTCAAGTAACTCAGCTTGTAAGCTTTGCAGCTTGCCTAAAGGGGTATCCAAAGGCGCTTGTCGGGCACGCTTATGCTGATTTAAGGCTTCTTTGGCTTGGCGTATTAACGTGGGTAAGGCTGTTTGTCTTTTATTAAGCTCAACTAACTGCAAGCTTAAATCATTTTCGGATTGTTTTTGCTCTGATAAATGGTAGTAAGCCATTGAGGCTTGTTGGCTAATATCAACATCGTCATTGATGATGATTGGCGCTGCGGGCTGATTGATTTTTGCAGTAATGCTGTTGATTGTGCCAGCACTTGTCGACTCAAGATCATCATAGCTTTGGGCTTCATTACGCAGCCTTGTGATACTTTGCTGGACATTGTCTATTTGAGTTGGAATGTCCACAACCGCGATTGTATTGGTATTTTTAGCAAAGCCCAAGCGCTTGTCTAACTGCAGCGGAGAGGTTGCAGAGGCAGTAAAAGAAATAATACAGAACAATAAAACCGCAATACGTATCATAGTTGGATGATTACTTAAGAGGGACTAATACAATGGTAACAAAAACCTGAGTTTACGCTTTATTTTTTTTATGATTTTGCTGAGTTTCGAAAATTGCGGTGGCTAAGATAATCAACCCTCCCACAGTGGTAGTGACATTGACTTGCTCATTTAACAATAGCAAGGCTAATACCGTGCCATAAAAGGGCTGCAGACATGAGACGAGTCCGACAGTTTTAGCGCTTAATTGACGCAGCGCTGAGGCAAATAAGGCGTGGGGGGCAGCGGTAAAAAATACCCCTAAAATGACAATTGTTGTCCACATTTCAGCCTTGATAGTATCTAATTCCACTTCTAACCACGGGCTTAACACGACTACAGCTACGAATGTTTGATAAAACATAGCCTGAGGGCCGCTATAACCACTGAAGTAGCGTTTATGGAGCAAATTGCGGCCAGTGAATAACGCAGCAGATAAAATACCTGTAGCAATGCCTAAGGTGACATCATTTTCGAGGTTGGCCTCGGGAATAAGTAACATCACTCCGATTAATACCACTAAACCTGAAATAACATCCACTAATTTAAGCCGTGTGTTATTGACTAGCGGCTCTATAAGCACAGTCATGACGGGGTAGGTGAAAAAAGCAATCATGCCAATGGCAACTGATGACAGTTGCATTGAGGCGAAATAGGTCACCCAATGCAAGCTAACAAGAATACCGAGGCCTAGGGCGACTAAGTAATGTTTGAATTGCTGTAATTGTAGCTTTTTCTTGCTTAATTTGACGATACAGCCAAGTGCAAAAAAGGCGATAACACAACGCAGTACTGTGATGTCTAGCGCATTGAGGGGGATAATTTTAGAAAATAGTGCAGTACCGCCAAATAGCAGTACTGCGATATGCAATTGAATTAACCCTGAGTTTGGATTCGATCCTTTGAAAGCGCCTGTTGGCATCATACTCGTTCAACTAACCATGTTGTGGGCAATAACGATTACTTTAAATGAGCGAAGGCTTGACCCATGCGTGTGGTTTGCGTTGGCTCAACGCCTTCGGCAAAGCTTTCAATAGCGTCTTGAGCAAATAACATTACTACGGTAGAGCCTAACTTAAAGCGGCCCATTTCGGCGCCTTTTTCTAACGTCAGTGCTTCAGGACCTTCAGTTGGGTAATCCCATGTGAAGACTTGCTTACCACAAGGCGGGGTCACTGTGCCTGCCCAAACAGTTTCAATACTTGCCACAATCGTTGCGCCAACTAATACCATGGCAAGTGGGCCTACTTCAGTTTCAAAAATAGCGACAACACGTTCGTTACGGGCAAATAGCCCTGGTACATTTTGCGCAGTTAACGGGTTAACCGAAAACAAATCACCAGGAATATAAGTCATTTTCGACAAGGTGCCAGTGATTGGCATGTGAATTCGGTGATAATCTTTGGGTGCTAAATAAATCGTTGCAAACTCGCCATCATTAAAACGTTCAGCATCCTTAATCTGACCGCCTAACAGGGCTAAGGTGGTGTAGTCATGGCCTTTTGCTTGGACAATTTTGCCAGCTTGTACTGGACCACATTGACTTACTGCGCCATCAACAGGGTGAGCGACTGTTTTCGCATCTTCAACAATTGGGCGAAGACCCGGTTTTAATGCGCGGGTAAAAAAGGCATTAAATGTTTTATAGGCTTCAGGCTCACTTTGAGCCGCTTCAGACATATCAATTTTATACTGCTTGATGAACCATCGAATACCTGCAGTGGTGATTGCGCCAGCTTCAGCGGCAGCAAGTTTACCCACAAGACGTGAAAGTAAGTGTTTAGGTAAGATGTATTGCAAAGCAATTTTAACAGAGTCCAATTGAATACCCTTTTGAGTTGTTGAGGTTGTTATAATATAACAGTTAATATTTGTACGTCAGCGACGTTACTCGTCAGCGGCGCGGAAGTGGCGAGCATGTCGCTGTTCATCTAGGCTGGCAATAATGCGCTGGTAATTACTAAATCTATCTTGGGTTATTTTCCCATCAGCTAGCGCCGCTTGCAAGGCGCAACCTGGATCATCACCATGTTTGCAGTCTCTAAACTTACAGGTACCGATGTAATCTCTAAATTCAATAAAGCACCAGCCTACGCGCGGGGCAGGTAAGTGCCATAGCGCAAACTCTCGTACACCTGGAGAGTCAATTAAGTCGCCGCCACTTTGAAAGTGAAGTAACTTTGCCGTCGTTGTAGTGTGCTGACCTAGGCCTGAGTTATTGGATACATCGCCAATTGCTAGCTCTGCATCAGGCATCAGGGCATTAATCAGCGATGATTTACCTACACCTGATTGCCCTGCAAATACGCTAATTTTATCAGCAAGTAAGGCTTTAATTTGATCAACACCTTCACCAGTATGGCTACTGACCATATAGACGGGGTAACCAATCTGGCGGTAACGCTCTAATGCCACTTCGACTTCTTCACGATTGTCATCGGTTAATAAATCCATTTTATTAAGAATGATGACTGGTGGAATATCGGTGTCTTCAGCGGCAACCAAGTAGCGGTCAATAATTTGGGTGGTAAAGCTGGGTAAAATCGACGATACAATCAAAATTTGATCAATATTGGCAGCAATGATTTTTACGCCATCATATAAATCTGGACGAGTTAGCGACGAAATCCGTGGATGAACCGCTTCAACAATGCCCCCAATACCACGATCGGTTTCATTGGCAAGGCGCACTAGCACTTTATCACCGGTTACAAGGCTAGTGATATTACGGCGAATATTACAACGGGCGACAGTGCCATCTTCGGTTTCAATATCAGCATGCTGACCGAAACGTGAAATAACAATACCCTGCTGTTCAGGCCCTAGTAGACTATCCTGTAACTCGTTAGCAGAATCTTGTGTGTCTTTGCGTTTTAGGCGTTTACTCTGATTGTCGCGCATTCTGCGCTTTTGACCTTGGCTAAGTGGTTTCTTTTTACTCACAGGCTAATCTTCATTAATTTGGTGTTTTTGTGTCGCTTAAAAAAACAGTATGATACACCCTCTTTAATAAAAAAGCCTGAATTATGGGCTTTTGACAGAATAAGGCAGATATTATGGCTGTAAACTCAAGCAATCTAATTTGGGTTGATTTAGAAATGACGGGTCTAGAACCTAGCGTCGATCGTGTAATTGAAATTGCCACTATTGTGACAGATCAAGAGTTAAACGTATTAGCCCAAGGCCCTGTGGTTGCGATTCATCAATCAGATGAAGTGTTAGCCGGTATGGATGAATGGAATCAAACTCACCATGGACAATCAGGTTTAATTGATCGCGTAAAGGCGAGTTCATACACTGAAGAAGATGCCATTAGACAGACGATTGCCTTTTTAGAGCAGTATGTGCCAAAAGGTGCGTCACCTATGTGTGGCAATACCATTGGCCAAGATCGCCGCTTTTTGAACAAGTACATGTTGGAGCTGGAAGAGTTCTTCCATTATCGCAATATTGATGTCAGTACGATTAAAGAGCTTACCAAGCGCTGGAAACCGGAAGTGATGGATGGGCTGACTAAGAAGAATACCCACCAAGCTTTAGAAGATATCAAAGAATCTATCGAAGAATTGCAGTTTTATCGCCGCGAAGTATTTAAAATTTAACCGATCAGACTTTTTTTTTGAAATAAGGGTTGCAGTGTAGTGAATATTACATATAATGCGGCCTCAACTTTTTACAGTAAGAGTCATTACTGCAAGAGGTTGAAGTTTGAAAGTTGAAACACCAAAATGCGACATTAGCTCAGTTGGTAGAGCGATACCTTGCCAAGGTATAGGTCATCAGTTCGAACCTGATATGTCGCTCCAATTTTCAAATTAAAATTTATGTGCGACATTAGCTCAGTTGGTAGAGCGATACCTTGCCAAGGTATAGGTCATCAGTTCGAACCTGATATGTCGCTCCAAATTTTAAAATTGATTTGATATGCGACATTAGCTCAGTTGGTAGAGCGATACCTTGCCAAGGTATAGGTCATCAGTTCGAACCTGATATGTCGCTCCAATTTCAAAAGCTTCAAAATAAAATTGATATGCGACATTAGCTCAGTTGGTAGAGCGATACCTTGCCAAGGTATAGGTCATCAGTTCGAACCTGATATGTCGCTCCAATTTCTCATCTTAAG
>NZ_MCTY01000189.1:0-1063 GCF_002873635.1 Shewanella sp. 10N.286.52.B9 | reverse complement strand
CTAATTTAGTAAAATCACTGGCAAACGTTTGTCCCAAAATGTCTTTAGAATCGGTCCATTTCTTTTATCACTTACGTGGTTTTTGATAGCGAGACATGTCATCTAAAGTGATTCGACTTGAGCATTTATAGCGCTAGCTGCTTGAGGTGCTCTTTAACCAGCTCAATCATGGCAATTGCGGCAAAAGATAATGGCTTGCCTTTACTCCAAAATAAATTCATCTTCCAGCTTAAATTGGTATCAATAAGTTCACGCTGCACCACGCCTTCCAGTTGATAACGCTCGGCAATAAACTTAGGTAATAACATTATCCCAGTGCCTGCAGCAACCAGCGCTATGCCAAACTCAGGTTGATTCACTAAGGTTGGGCTTTCTATGCTGATACCAGCCTGTTGATAAGCATTAATGACCATCTCATGCAGTGAAAACTCTGCTTCAAATAAGATATCCTCGCAGTTACCCAGTGCCTTGATGGATATTTGCGGCTGCTTTGCCAGCGGGTGCTGACTTGGCAGCACCACGACCATAGGCTCGGTATGAATTGCTATTCCTTCAAACTCTTGATTAAGCTCGATAATACCTGTTGCTAGCTCTATTTCGCCATTTTTTAATGCTAAGGTTTGTTGCACTCCACCGCGAACTAACAGCTGATTATTAATGTGTGGATAACGTTGCTGGTATTTGGCAATAATTGGCGCAAATAGCTCGGCGCTGCCCAGTGGCGCTAAGCCTAATTTTAACTGCCCTTTATGGAGCCCTTTCAGTAAGGCTATTTCATCAAACAGCGCTTGTTTGGTGCTGAGTAACTGCTGCGCATAGTCATACACCAGCTGGCCGTAGCTGGTAAGGGTTACGGCTGTGCCGCGTTTACCACGGGTGAGTAGCGTAAGCTCAAGTTCAGCTTCCAATTGGGTGATGGATTTTGACAGCGCAGGTTGGCTAATATGGATTTTTTCTGCAGCGCGATTAAAGCCACCACAGTTTACGATGTCGACAAAATATTGCAGCGTTTTAAGATCCATAATTACATAGCTTTTAGTTATTTAATTGGTAAATAATATTC
>NZ_MCTY01000188.1:0-20069 GCF_002873635.1 Shewanella sp. 10N.286.52.B9 | reverse complement strand
GCCAATGACGGCCCTATCGCGGTCGATGATGAAATCAACGTCACAGAAGACACCGCCTTCACCTCAACAATAGAATTAGATGCCAATGATTTAGATGTCGATGGCGATGATCTGACCGTCACCGCGGGCACCTTTACCACGACCCAGGGCGGCACCATTGTTATCGCCGCCGATGGCAGTTACACCTATACACCGCCACTGAACTTTACTGGCGTCGATACCGTCGAATACACCGTCTCTGACGGCAGTCTCAGCGACATCGGCCTGCTCACCATCAATGTGGGCGAAGTGAACGATGCCCCTGTGATTAACAATTATCAAACTCAAATCAATGAATCTGTTGCAAATGGCACTGTGATTTATGATGTTGATGAAGCGACAACATCTAACGACACTGATATCGATGGTGATTCACTGACCTATACCTTTGTTTTATCTAATGGTTCAGAAAGCTTAACCAGTGAGAATAGTGCATTTATCATTGATCAAAATACTGGTGTAATCTCAGTAAATGACACTAACCAGATTAATTCTGAGCAGTCTTCTCAATTTAATTTAACAGTGAAAACCTCTGATGGTAGTTTAAGTGATACTGCAATTGTGACTATCGATTTAAACACTGTTGATGCTGTCGATGATGCTGTAGGGACCACTTTTTCAACCACTGCTGACTCAGCCAACGGTTGGGTTAGCCCTGTAAGCTCAGATGGCGAAGCAGATTTTGTGATTAGCGCCAGAAATGCTGACGGCAGCACCGGAACACTGACTTATAATGATGGCACTAATCAATTAGGTGTGGATGGGTCTCCAAGATCCACAGACCAAATTACAAGTCAGATTGAGTATGATTCTGCATCAGGAACATCAGAAGCGATTGTCATTGATTTCAATGGCCTAGTTAATGAAGCAACCTTTAGTGTTTCTAGAATGTTTGCTGATGAAAATAGTGGTGAGCAAGGTACTTGGTACGCTTATTACAATGGTCAATTGGTCGCAACCGAAACCTTTTCAACAACTAGTGGCACAACCGGCACATTTACAATTAATACTGGCAACCTTGTATTTGACCAGCTGGTATTTGAAGCTGCACCAACTATTAGTGAAGTAAATGGAGGGCCAGATCTCACTGACTCCTCAGACTACTACTTAGACTCTGTCACTGTCACAGGACCTGCACTGGTTGATGCTTATGTTGTTCAAGAGGATCAGATATTAACCATTAGTGATATCACAGAAGGTTTATTTGCTAATGATACTGATGCCCAAGGTCATAGCTTCAGTATTAGTCATGTCAATGGTTCGAGCTACACATATGGACAAGCAATCACGTTAACCAGTGGTGCTATCGTCACTATCAATGCTGATGGTACTTACAGCTATGATGTCAACGGTGCTTTTGATTCGTTAACTGCGGGAGAATTGGATACCGATACTTTCACATACACGATTACCGATCAATATGGTGCCGTAGATACTGCAACCGTTACCATTAATATCGTGGGGATTAATAATAACCCTGTATCAGGTAGCGATTCATTCTCAACGTCAGAAAGTGAGTTACTCACATTTACAACCAATGATTTAGTGAACAATGATACCGATGCTGAAAATGAGACTTTAACCATCAGTGGTTTTGCGCCTGATGCATCTGATACAAGTAAGATTGACGCTACCGAAGCGGGCGCCTCATTCACAACCACATTAGGTGGAACGATTACCATCAATGCTGATGGCACCTACAGCTACCAAGCGCCTAGCTTAGTACATAACTCTGGCGATGTTATTGTCGATACTTTCTATTATCAAGTCACTGATGGCACCGGCAATTCAAGCTGGACAGCGATAGATATCGATGTTGTTGATACAGCGCCTATTGCACTTGATGATGTTGATAGTATTGGTTTTGGTGGCACAGCCTATGGCAATGTCATCACAGGAGCTGGTACTGATGGCAGTGGAACAGATCAACTGGGTGCTGATGCCGCCTCAATTATAAGTTTCAATTTCCAAGGCACGACCTACACCAATTTTGATGCTGATGGCAATATCACTATCGTAACCGACGAGGGTATTTTGATTGCCAACCAAAACGGTAGCTATACCTATGAGTCAACCCAAACCGACTCAATTGTTGAAAGCTTTAGTTTAAGTGATTTAACAAGCGGTAATGGCATTTCACTAACTGGCATCGATAATGTTAACAATTTAGATTTAAACAATTTAGCTGCGTCAGGTAGTAATGTTGGCAGTAATGCCAATAGAGTTGGTGTCAATGATAGCCGCATTGGCGGCTCTGAGGCCTTGGTTATAGATTTAGGCAGCGGCAGCAACTTTACTGAAGCGACGATTGGATTAACCAATGTAGGTAATAATGACGAGGCTACTTGGACCGCTTATGCTGCCGATGGAACTACCATTGTCGCCACCGGAAGTACCACCAGCGATAGTATCAACATCATTAGTAATACAGCATTCCAATTTATCGTTTTAACATCAGCTGATGGCCGTTATGGTTTAAATAATTTATCCGTGTCATCCGCAGGTGACGGCGTCCTCGTCACTGAAGAATTCAGTTACATCCTCGAAGATATTGACGGAGATACCTCTGAAGCGACATTAACGGTAAACCAAGACTCTACTCCAATTGCAACAGCTGACAGTCAAACCGTTTCAGAAGCAGGGCTGGTTCAAGGTACAGAGGAAGGCAGTAATTCTCATATTGCTACGGGTAATTTATTCGACAATGACTCTGGCGTTAGTGCTTCGACTATCATTGCCAGCATTGAAGGCCAGAGCCCATCCGATGGCATCATTACAATCAATACCACTAATGGCACATTAACTGTCTATACCGAAGATGCAGTGGGTATACGTGCAGGTGATTATCAATATGAACTTAATAATACCAACAACACAGGCACTGATTTACTCGAAAACTTTAATTATATTATCGAGAATCGCAGTGGTGTTACCAGTGACGCTAATCTTGAAATAACCATTGTTGATGATATTCCTATTGCTAATGATATAACCCAAAACCTTCAAACAGTTTCAGCACCTGTTACCACCAATTTAACCTTTGTCCTCGATGTATCAGGTAGTATGGGATGGGCTGCAGGTAATGGTAAAACTTACCTTGAAACGGCAGTTGAGTCACTCACTGCATTGATTAAAGAAGTTGATCAAACAGGTAATGTCAATTTACAAATCATTACTTATTCAAGCGGGACCGCAAACTCTGGTTGGTTACTGGATGATATTGATGGCGCGATTAATTACTTAAACAGCTTAGTCGCAGATGGCGGTACTAACTATGCAGCTGCAATTAATACTGTAATGAATAGCGGGGATATACCCACTGGCGCCGATCAAAACTTTGTTTACTTTATCTCTGACGGTGAACCTAACGATGGGCAAGAAGTAGATACGGACCAACAAGCTGAATGGGAAACTTACGTTCAAGATAATTATGATATCTCATTTGGTATCGGTATTGGCAATGCCAGTTTAGATGAGCTGTTGCCTATTGCTCACCCTGAAGTAAATGGTAATGAAGAATATGCCATTGTCGTAGACGATGCAGACGACCTTACCAGTACTATTTTAAATTATTTTGACAATAGCACGGTTGTTGGTGACCTAGGTATCATCACGGGAGATAGCACGACAGGCGTATTAATCGGCGCCGATGGCGGCCGCGTTGATAGCATCACCTTAGGGGGGGCCACCTACAATTATGACCCTGCTAATCCTGAGCAAATCATCACCACAAGTTTTGGTGGCACATTTACCATAGATTTTGAAACAGGCGTATATAACTACTTCATTGATGTTGATGAAAATATTCTCAATCAACAAGAGAATATAGACATTGAAATTCTGGATAATGACGGAGATAGCAATTCACTCTCTTTGGTTATTGAACTTGATTACTATGCCGGACTTGATGCAAACGTAAATAATATCATTACTAATCAGGCTGATGGTTCAACACTCAGTATTGATACTGCCTATCTAACCCATGGAGACTCAACGCCAATTTCTGCGGCTATAACCTCCGTTGACGGTGGCGCGAGCTTATCCAATGGCGTCGTTACTTTAAATGCTGCCAATGATGGCGATAGCTTCAACTATACCCTCGAGGGTAATGGCGCTACTGACAGTGCACAAGTAACAGTTGATTATCAAAACTCAACCACTCTTACAGGCACCCATGAAAACGATATCATCATGGCAAATGCCTCTAATAGCAGCCTAGATGGCGGCGCTGGCGACGATGTACTAATCGGTGGCAGTGGTAACGACTTGCTCATTGGCGGTGAAGGCGATGACCTGTTAATCGGTGGTTTAGGTGATGATTTACTCATTGGCGGCGAAGGTGATGATACTTACACCTGGTCAGCTAATGATATTGGCACCGACACCATTAGTGGTTTTGACATCAACGCTGACAAATTAGATTTGAGTGACTTATTGCAAGGGGAAGATACTGACACCCTAACAGACTTCTTAAGCATCTCTTTTGCTGATGGTAATACCACGATCACCATAGATGCCGATGACAACAATAGTGTTGATCAAGTCATTGTACTCGATGGGGTAGATTTATCTGATAATAGCAATTATGGCACCACTGATGAGGGTGTTGTTATTAGTGGTCTGTTAGCAGATGGGGCGTTAATTATTGACTCTGCTGCAGATGAAAGTGCTGCCGTAGCGAGTAATCAAGCTACAGGCATATTCCAGATACAAAGTGATGAAAATATTATTCCATAAATACAACACTTTGTTGGCGTCACGTTGTATCATAACAGCGCTAACAAGGTAGTTACTTTTATAACAATAATTCTAAAGGATAAGCATTAGGTGCCAGCAACTGCATCAAACAATCAAGAACAGTGGACTATTTCAGCGTCCCAACGGACCACTGTTGATCCATTACTTGATTGCTTAGTCTTAATGACTGAACATTTTGGTTCGCCATGCTCAAGTGACTCACTTGCGGCAGGCTTACCATTAACTGGCGCTAACATCACTCCAGATTTACTACCGCAAGCTGCCTCGCGTGGTGGTTTGTCAGCTAAATTAACCCGTAAAGATCTTAATCAAATATCAGCTATTTTACTGCCTTGTATTTTACTGCTTAAAGATAAAAAAGCCTGCATATTACATAGCCTTGATATCGATGCTGACAAAGCAACCATTCAATTACCCGAAACCGGTGGAGAAGAAGTTCTCACCATTGAAGAACTAGAAACCCTTTATGTGGGTTATCTATTTTTAGTTAAACAAGAGTTTCGTGGCGATAACAGCTTTGATGTTCACATTCACGATAATAGTACTCACTGGTTACTACAAAGCATTAAAGACTCAGCACCCATCTATCGAGATGCCCTGATTGCATCTGTGCTAGTTAACTTATTCGCATTGGTATCACCATTATTCATCATGAATGTATACGATAAAGTGGTACCGAATTTAGCCTTTGAGTCATTATGGGTACTCGCCATTGGCGCAGGGATTGCCTATTTATTTGATCTTATTTTACGTCAGTTACGCAGCTACTTAATTGATGTTGCAGGTAAAAAAGTCGATATCATTGTTTCTTCAAAATTATTTGCCAAAGCAATTGGGATTCCACTATCAAAACGCTCCCCTAGCGTGGGCGGCATGGCAAGGCAATTAAGTGAATTTGACAGTATTCGAGAAATTTTAACCTCTGCAACCATCACCACCTTAGTGGACCTTCCGTTCGCCCTACTGTTTGTCACCATTATTTATATTGTTGCCGGCGACCTAGCGGTTATCCCAGTTCTTGGGGGGATTATCATTATCGGCTTTACGTTCTACATCCAACCAAAACTTAAGGCCGCAATTGAAGAAAGTAACCGCTTTTCAAGCCTCAAGCACGGCCATTTGATTGAAAGCTTAACGGCATTAGAGTCCATTAAAGCTAATGGCGCAGAAGGCCTAGTACAAAAAAGTTGGCAGCAGATGATAGGCCACACCGCTAACTGGCAGCTTAAATCTAAAAAACTCACTAATGCCGTCAGTAATGTGGCTAACTTTATTGTGCAGCTTACCGTCGTCTGCGTGGTGATCCTTGGGGTGTATCGGGTGGCTGATAATGCTATCTCAATGGGCGGCATTATCGCAGCGGTGATGCTTTCAAGCCGCGCAATCTCACCGATGGCGCAACTTGCAGGGCTAATTACTCGAGGCAACCAAACAGCAAGCTCGCTACGCCAACTTGACGAGGTAATGAACCAAGAAGAAGAGTTTGAAAACAAAGGCCATTTGGTTAGCAAACAGCGCTTACAAGGTAAAATTGATGCTGACAACATCGCTTTCAGCTTTCCTGAAGCCGAAAGACCTGTGCTACATCCGCTTTCCGTCCACATAAAACCCGGTGAGCGTATTGCTATTATCGGCCGTAATGGCTCAGGCAAAAGTACCTTAGCAAAACTGTTAGTTGGCTTGTATAAACCCACTCAAGGCAGCCTGCGTTACGATGGCTTAGATGCGGGTCAAATTCACCCCAGTGATTTACGTAAAAATTTCGGCTATTTGCCCCAAGATGTGACCCTTTTTCATGGTTCTATTAAAGATAATATTCTTTTTGGCACCCGTCAGGTGACAGAGCATCAACTTATTCGTGCAGTGCAGCTTTCTGGGGTCAGTATGTTTACTAACCTTGAGTCTGAAGGTTTAGATCAGCAAGTAGGTGAAGGCGGCTTGTCATTAAGCCGAGGGCAACGTCAAACCGTTGCATTAGCAAGAGCAACCTTAAATGACCCGCCCATCTTATTAATGGATGAACCAACAGCCAGTTTAGATGCTCGCGCTGAAAAACAGTTTATTCGCTCAATGGAGCATGTCAGTAAAGACCGCACTTTATTACTGATCACCCATAAGATGCACTTATTACGTTTAGTTGATCGCATTATCGTACTTGATAAGGGCCATATTGTTGCCGATGGCCCCAAAGATCGCGTGCTTGAAAAACTCAATAATGGCTTACTTGCAGGAGGGCGCAGTTAATGACTAACAAGCTCTCTAACCATGATTTAGACATGGTCGATGATGTTTATGGTGCCATGATGACCGAGTCACCACGTGGTCATCACCTAATCATTTGGTCAATTGCGGCCATGTTTATCTGCTTCTTTATTTGGGCCTATTTTTCTGAATTAGATCAGGTAACTTCAGGAATGGGCAAAGTTATCCCCTCTTCCCAAGTGCAACTCATTGATAGTTTGGATGGTGGCGTACTACAAGAAATCTATGTCCAAGAAGGCATGATAGTCACCAAAGGTCAGCCATTAGTCAAAATTGATGACATTCGCTTCCGCTCAGATTTCGCTCAACAAGAACAAGAGGTTTATAGCTTACAAACTAATGTGATCCGCCTGCGAACCGAGCTAGATAGTATTGTTATTTCTGACATGTCTTCAAACTGGCGCGAGCAAGTTAAAATCACGAAGCAGCCATTAGTTTTTCCTGATGAGATTATCAATGATGAGCCTAACTTAGTTAAAAACCAACAAGCTGAATACAGCGGCCGTTTAGATAATCTCAGCAATCAGTTAGAAATTTTGGTGCGCCAAATTCAGCAGCGCCAACAAGAAACTGAAGAGTTAAGCTCTAAAATTATCACCCTAACCAAAAGCTATCAGCTGATTTCACGGGAATTAGAACTCACTAAACCCCTAGCACAAAAAGGTATCGTTCCAGAAGTTGAGCTATTAAAACTTGAACGTACTGTTAATGACATTCAAGGCGAGCTTAAAACCTTACGTCTACTGCGGCCTAAATTAAAAGCCACTATGGATGAAGCTATCCTTAAACGCCGTGAGGCGGTATTTGTTTACGCTGCTGATTTACGCGCCCAATTAAATGAAATGCAAACTAAGCTATCTAGGATGAACCAAGCGCAAATAGGCGCGTTCGATAAGATCAGCAAAGCCATTATTACCTCACCCGTTAACGGCACCATTAAAACCTTACACATGAATACCTTAGGGGGTGTGGTACAACCAGGTGAAGAGATTATTGAAATTGTGCCATCAGAAGATCAGCTACTGATTGAGACTAAGATAACCCCACAAGATATTGCATTTTTACACCCAGGATTACCCGCAATCGTCAAAGTGACCGCTTATGACTTTACCCGCTACGGCGGCCTCAAAGGCACCGTAGAGCACATTAGTGCCGATACCAGTTTAGATGAAGAAGGCAACAGCTTTTATACCATCCGAGTACGAACCAAAGAATCAAATTTGATAAAAAAAGATGGCACACAGATGCCAATTATTCCGGGAATGCTTACCTCAGTAGACGTAATAACCGGACAAAGAACAATCCTTGAGTATATTTTAAACCCTATTTTAAGGGCTAAAGAAACTGCACTTCGAGAGAATTAAACAAAAAACCTGGAGGGTTTTTTACATGAAATTGAATATAACCCAGTGTCGTAAGTTAAGTATTTTGGCATTGGCAATGTCTGCATTTTTTGCAGTGCCTACTCTAAACGCGCAATCGTTAGAACAAGCTGTCGCCCATACTTTGGATACTAATCCAGAGTTGCGTATTGCCTTTAATCGCTTTAAAGCCCGTGAGGAGCAAGTTAATCAAGCTGTGGCAGGTTATATGCCAACAGTTGATTTAACCGGCGCCTATGGTTGGGAGCAAACGGACAGCCCCTCAACCCGACGTAAAAGCCAGCCTGGTAACGATAATTTAGATGATGGCGTTATGGAGCTCGAACGTGGTGAAGCAGGTTTTAGCATCAAACAGATGTTATTTGACGGCTTCTATACCAGCAGTGAAGTTGATCGCTACTCATTTGAAGCCAGTGCTGAACAGTGGGCATTATTTGCCGCTGCTGAAGATATCGCTTTAGAAGTAAGTAAGGTTTACACCAATTACATTAAAGCTGAGCAGCTATTAGTGTTATCGGAAAAAAACCTCCGAAGTCATGAAGAAATATACGACCAAATTAAGCAGCGCACCGAATCAGGCTTAGGCTCCATTGCTGATTTATCGCAAATATCAGGTCGATTAGCTCGTGCTAACGCTAATGTTATGGCAGCTAAAAATAACCTATTAGATGCGAAAGCACAGTATATTCGTATTGTCGAAAAAGAACCTGATAACTTAGTTGCACCAGTGCCAGATATGGATTTGATGCCTGATAATATCGCTGAAAGCGTGCTGATGGCCCAAGAAAATCATCCGATCCTTAAATCTGCCAATAGCGATATTAACGCCGCAGATAAAGAACGAAAATCAGCGCAGTCAAATTACTATCCAAAGTTCTCATTAGAATTAAATGGTAATTGGAATAATGATGTAGATGGTGAAGATGGTTACGGCACTGGCAGTGCTCTCAACCCTAATGTCGGCGGCCATAATAACGATTTAGTCGGCATGGTACGAGTTAAATACAACCTTTTCTCAGGTGGTAAAGATCTCGCACGGGAAAAGGAAGCTGCTTACAAAATCAATGAGGCCAAAGAAATTCGTCAACGGGCACATCGCCAAGTTATTGAAGGGGTGCATTTATCTTGGAATGCTTATGAGATGCTAGCACCGCAAAAACGCTATATTCGCGACCATGTGATTGCCTCTAAAGATACCCAAGTAGCTTATTCTCAACAGTTTAATTTAGGCCAACGTAGCTTGCTGGATTTACTCGATACTGAAAATGAGCTGTTTCAAGCCCGTAAAGATTACCTGCAAACTGAGTTTGACGAAACGGCGGCAAAATATCGGCTGCTAAATGCAACGGGTAGATTGCTTGACTCGTTGCGGGTCACACGTCCAGATATTTGGCAAGGTGAACGTGATTATGAAGGTGGAGTAAGATGATGAAATATTTGTTTTTGCTACTTGTAATAAGCTTAGCGACTGGCTGTTCGATGCGAGACATTGTCACTATGGATACGGCCACGCAACAAGAGTTTGATCTTAATGATAATGATAATGACGGTGTGATTATGGCCCGTGAGCGCTGCTTAGAAACGGTCATTGGTGCTGATATCGACAATTATGGCTGCGCCACCGTAAGCAAAATTAATGAGCGCCAGGAGTTACACATTCTGTTTGAAAATGACTCAGCAGACATTAACCCACGCTTTTATCAGCAAATTGAACAAATTGCGCAATTAATGAAGCTGTACCCTAGCACCAATGTCACCATTGAAGGCCATTGCAGTAAAACCGGTAGCTATGAGCATAATCTACACTTATCTCAAGCCAGAGCACAAAACGTTACCCAAATATTAGCTGACACTTTTGCTATTAATCCGTCAAGGCTCAATGCCATTGGCTATAGCTACGATAGACCTATTGATGAATCTGACTCAGCCGAGGCTAACGAGGCTAACCGCCGGGTTATTGCTGAAGTGACTGGCGATGATTCAAAAACAGATATGAAGTGGCACATTTATACTGTTGATCAGTAAAAATTGTCATTGAGGTGCTAACAGTTGCCTGATAATGGCCGTTCGAGGTTAGAACGTATAAAACAATGTTGTCATTATTCACTGCTAGCATCTGCTTTGATGGTATCGGGGCTTTTTGCCGCGCCACCAGCGCAAATTGATGCAAAAAAAACCATTAATGCTTTAACTGAGCATTACGGTGAAAGAGCTGGAAAACGCGCCACAGCTTGGTTCAAAATCATCAATGAAGCACCGCAACTTGATGAGCTTGCCAGACTAGAAAAGGTTAACCGTTTCTTTAACTTATTTAAGTTTGTTGACGATAAAGCCTTATGGGGCGAGTCTAATTATTGGGCTTCTCCGATGGAGTTTATTGGGGTCAATGCTGGTGATTGCGAAGATTTTTCTATCGCTAAATACTTTACCTTACTCCAAGTTGGTATACCTGAAGATAAACTCAGAATTACCATGGTAAAAGCCAAAACAGTAAACCAGTACCACATGGTGCTAGCTTACTATGAAACACCAGGCGCGGTACCACTGGTTTTAGACAATCTAGACCCGATAATAAAACCCGCGACAATGAGAAATGATTTAATACCTGTTTATAGTTTTAATGGTAAACAGTTATGGCTCAACAAAGAAAAAGGCCGAGGTGTGCTTGCTGGCTCCTCGTCACGTCTTGAAAAATGGAATGATTTAAAACTTAGATTGGGTATCGACCGCTTGCGTCAACCCAAACAAAAAATGGAGCAGTGACCAAGATGACCCTCTTTCGTCAAATCTATGCGTTACTTTTTGGTTTATTTTTACTGGTGGTGATCAGCTTAGGTTACGTGCAGTTTACTGAGACCCAAAGTTTCTTGAGTAAGCAGATGGAATCAGATTTAAATAATGCCAGTCATTCCCTTGGTATTATGCTCGTCCCTGCCCTTGAAAATGGTGATGATGTTGGCGCAGAAACCCTAGTCAATGTGATATTTGAAGGCGGTTATTACCAGCAAATTAAACTCACTTGGCTGGTTGATGGTAAGCAACAAGTGTGGAATAACGCCATCAGAATCGACGGTGTACCGCAGTGGTTTATTGACCTTGAGCTATTTAAAAGCATCACCAAAGAGACTGTCTTAACCTCAGGCTGGCTGCAATTAGCTAAAATAGAAATTACCGCTCACCCTGGGTTTGGCTACCATGAACTGTGGCGGATTATTTCTAATACCATTATCATTTTTTCCATTCTATTTTTATTGGCTATCGTCTGCGCTCGCTTTGGCTTAGGCTTTATTTTAAAACCGTTACACGACCTTTCAATTCATGCAAAAAAAGTGGCTAATCAGCAGTTTGGACCTGATATGCCAATGCCTAAAACTAAAGAGCTGCAAGAGTTAGTAAGTGCATTTAATAGCATGTCGGCACAACTTAAACAGGTATTTAACTCACTGGATGAAGAAGTCTCAGCCCTACGTAAGAAAAACCTCGTCGACCAGGTTTCAGGGCTGCCAAATCGACAATATATGGTCAGTCGAATTAATGGCTGGTTAGCAGAGCCTAGCAGTGGAGCAATATTCTTAGCCAAATTTGACTGGTTAGAAACAGTGCACAGTAAATATGGTTATCAAGTACGTGATGAAACCATTAAATTGCTGTCACAAAAGCTGCAGCACCATTTAGATGAGGTAGCACCTTCTGTTATTGGCCGTATTGCCGCCTATGAATTTGCTTTTTTGATCGCCGATGTTGAACATGAACAGCTAACTAAATACTTACAAACCTTACTCAGAACCCTTAATAAGGAAATATCAAAAGCAGGTTGTAAGCCCAACGAAGGCTTTGCGATTGGTGTTGCAGAGCGCATTGGTCAAATGACCGTCAGTGATATTTTAGCCCAAGCTGACAATGCACTGCAGCAGTCACTAAAAGACAATAAAGTGTTTCATTGGTTTGAAACCGACGAACAACAATTATTTAGCCGTGAGCAATGGCGCACTAATCTCACCGATGCGATTCGAAATAAAAAATTCCAGTTCAGATGGCAGCCTATTTTGCTCAATCGCAAAAAAGAGGTATGCCAGCGGGAAGTTTACTGCCAACTTACCGTCGACGACAAATTGCAACACGCAGGTCAATTTATGCCTTATGTTGAGTTATTGTCATTAGGCACCTTGCTGGATCAATGTTTAATTGAAACTGTGGTAGAAAACCGACTTTTAGAGCGAAATTATGAGCCACTCGCTATTAACCTCACCTTTCAAAGTATTAGTGATATTCATTTTCACACTTGGTTGCAGCAGTTTTTACGTCATTGCAATTTCCCTGAAAGGATCTGTTTTGATATACCTGAAGCCAGTGTTTATAGTGATTTAGAAAACTGTGAAAAGTTATGCCATATTATTCGTGATAACGGGGCAACATTTGGTATTGATCATTTCGGCCGTCAATTTGGTTCAATGGCCTATTTACAAAGCCTGCGCCCAAGTTATGTCAAACTGGATCAATCCTTTGCCTATATGGAAGATGACCAACACAATATTGAGCTATGTAGAGCCTTATCGAATGTGGCCAAAGGCTTAGATATTCAAGTCATAGTCACCGGAATACAGCAGCAAACACAGTTAGAACGTTTTGCCTCCATGCGACTTGATGCTTACCAAGGCTTTATTTCACCACCGGTTTCCATCAACATTTAATTTATCAGCCAATAAGGTAATTCATACCCAAAAAACCACATGCAAATGTGGTTTTTTATTATCTGTAACCTGCATTAATGTATAACAAACCCAGCGATACTAACTAAACGTACCAACCATTGAGGTAACAAGGGAGTAGCTAAAAGGGATGATGCTGCACAAGGTGTTTATTTGAAATACAAAAAAGCCACTCATTGAGTGGCTTTTTTGTTAAATGTGGTCGGTGATAGAGGATTCGAACCTCTGACCCTCTCGTCCCAAACGAGATGCGCTACCGGGCTGCGCTAATCACCGAAATTTTTACTGATATTCTAAGTCTTATAAGGTCAACCCTTTGCTTCACTCTAAAAGAGTGAGTGACGCGTTATCAACAACGCTATTCACTGAATGTAACTTTTTATACGGTAGGCCAATCTGATAGGATCAAAATAAATCACTAATTGGAATACTAAAATTTGGTCGGTGATAGAGGATTCGAACCTCTGACCCTCTCGTCCCAAACGAGATGCGCTACCGGGCTGCGCTAATCACCGAAGATGTTGCAATTACGACACTTCTAAAAGAAGTTAAATTGAATGGGGTGACTGATGGGGCTCGAACCCACGACAACCGGAATCACAATCCGGGGCTCTACCAACTGAGCTACAATCACCACTGACCTTTCAATTTTGCTAACAAGCTACTGTACCGAATGGTGCGCCCAGAAGGATTCGAACCTTCGGCCTTACCCTCCGGAGGGGTACGCTCTATCCAGCTGAGCTATGGGCGCTCGCCTTGGTTAGCGACGCACATAATAGGGATAAATCAGCTTCACGTCTACCTTTGTTTTTAATTTTTTTTCTGTTTGCTCATGTTTTGACTGAATTGGGATATTTTTGAGCATTTTTAATTATAAACTCATGTTGGTTCACATTATTGGTTAAGTTTCATATACTGAAACGTCAGTAAAAAGTCTTAAAGGAATTAAGGGCGTGCTATGGAAAAGGGAACCTTCCCCATATTTAGTTCAGATAATGTTGAGCACCTCAAAAGAAGAGTGTCACGACTAAGGCGTTTGCTAAGCAAATACAAACGTGCTGAAGTAATCCAAAATGCATTACTGGAAATTTCCAACATTGCCACTAACGCCATCTCCCTTGATGCTTTTTATCATGGCGTTCACTCTCACCTGCAAAAACTTATCCACGCTGACAACTTCTTTATTGCTGAACTCGATACCGACAGCAGTATTATTAGCTTGCCTTTTTTTGCCGATGAAAAAGATCCCCATCCAAGTGAGCTTTATCCCGATGAAGAAATATCAGCGCTGCTCAAACGGGGGATTACTGGCTACGTACTGAGAACTGGCGAGCCATTATTGTGTGATGATCACGGTTTTGAGTCACTGGTAAAAGCAGGCGAAATAGATGACTTAGGTTCAGCCTGCCTGCAATGGTTAGGGGTACCAATTAAGCATAATGATAAGGTCACTGGCGTATTAGTTGTTCAAAGCTACAGTGATGACATCATATATGGTGAATTAGAATTAGAATTAATGGGCTTTATTTGCCACCATATCTCTGGGGTAATGGAACGTTTGCGTCATAATGAAGAGCTCGAAATTGCCATTGTGCAGCGAACTAAAGAGCTCAGTGATGCCTACGAAAAAGTAAAACAAGAGGTACAAGAGCGCGTAAAAGCTGAAAAGTTGCAATCAGCACTGTTTCAAATTGCAGATCTGTCGACCTCTGATGTTAGCCAATCTGTATTCTATCCACAGATCCACAAAATCATCAGCCAACTTATTCCTGCAGAAAATTGTTTTATCTCTTTAGTTAATAAAGCAAGCAATACGCTTTCTTTCCCCTTTTATGTCTCTAAGATGGCTTCAGAGCCGCCTAAGCCTCGTCCAATGCAAGATGGGCTAACAGAATATATTCTTAAGCATAAAAAGCCGCTACTGCTGCGCCAGCAAGATATTCAAGCATTAATTAAAGCCGGTGACATCTACGGCCATAATCCAGACTTAAACCACACTCACGCAATGGTGCAATGGATTGGTATTCCATTATTCATCCACGGTGAAGTCACCGGTGGGTTAACGATATACAGCTTAAGCGATAACGACTCTTTTGCGGTTAAAGATCTTGAGTTACTGACCTTTGTGTCACAACACATTGCCAATGCCATAGAAAAGAAATTAGCCGCAGAGCAGCTAAAAAGAAGTCATGAATTATTAGAAGACAAAGTCCAAAAGCGCACCCATGCTATCGCTGAAATGAATGACAATTTGCAGCGACAAATTATGCAGCGTAAAAAGATCGAAGCCCAATTAGTCTTTGATGCCAAACATGATAATTTAACCGGCTTACCCAATCGTAGCTTCTTTATGGAGCGCTTATCCCAAACCATTAAACATCTTAGGCGTAATAAAAATGAACAATGTGCATTATTGTTTATCGACTTAGATGGCTTTAAACAAATTAACGATACTTTAGGTCATTTAGAAGGGGATCGATTTTTAATTGAAACCTCAAAAAGATTAAAAGCGTGTATCCGTGATAACGATACCCTTGCACGTTTAGGCGGTGATGAATTTGTGATACTGCTAGACTCAATTCATCGTAAACAAGATGCTGAAGATGTCAGTGAACGCATACTTAAAGCCATCGCTCAGCCGTTTACATTAACCAGCCAACAGGTAATCTCCGGCGCTAGTATTGGCGTGGCTTATAGCGCAAAGAACACCTCCTATGACAGCGAGTCTATTTTACGTCATGCTGACACTGCTATGTATCAGGCAAAAGCCAAAGGTAAAGGTTGTTATGTGGTGTTTGATCAGCACATTGAGCAACACTTTAATCAAAGAGTGGAATTAGAGCAGGACTTCCAGCAGGCATTAGAAAATCACCATATAAATGTTAATTTAATCCCCGTGGTCGATTTTGATGGCCTGAGCATTTTGGCTTATGAGCCCATAGCCTCTTGGCAACACACTACACATGGTAGTATCAGTCACCAACAACTGCAGTCATTGGCGAGTAAAACCCAAACTATCACCATTTTTGATGACTATATATTTAAATATATCGATAGTGGCTATAAGGCGTTAACTGACACCCTGGGCCACGCGCCACAAATTCACATGTCACTATCAAGCAAGCATATTAAGTTGAAATACGACTTACGAAGCTTAAAAAACACCATCAAAAATAGCCAAATCAGTCCAAGCCATTTATGGGTATTTTTCCATGAAAAAGCCTTCGTTAAAGACCGAAAAAACCATATCACGGCCTTTGATACTTTAACTGAGCTTGAGGTTAATATCGGCATTAATGGTTATGGCACAGGTTATAGCTCGTTAAGCAGCCTCAGCTTCTTGCCAATAAAAGCCCTTAAACTCGATGCTGACGCGAGCCAACACTTACTGAATAGCAAACAATTGCAATTGGCTAAAGCATATTGCCTCATTGCATCGACCTTGGGGTTTGAAATGTTTGCTGATGGAGTTAATACTGACGAACAACTCACAGCGTTACGACAGCTGGGGTACTACCAAGGTCAAGGGCGCTTATTCTCTGCTAACGACATCTGTATAAAAACGCAGTTAGAGAAAATAGCTGACACCCAACAAGGTGCGGAGTGTCAGTTAGCTAAGCTTACTTCTTAAACATATCTCGCAAGTTAGCGATATTGCTTTTACCGGTTTGCAGCCTTTCTTGCTCAGTTTGCTTTGGTTTACGGTTTTCCCAAATCAAGTCATCTTGAGGCAGTTCCATCAAAAAACGGCTTGGCTCACAGCGCATGGTTTCACCAAACTGGCGCCGTTCACGACACATAGTAAACCATAATTCTTTCTGTGCTCGGGTGATCCCCACATAAGCGAGTCGGCGCTCTTCATCGACATTGTCTTCATCAATACTCGACTGATGCGGCAAGATGCGCTCTTCGGTGCCCACCATAAACACATAAGGGTATTCGAGGCCTTTCGATGCATGTAGGGTCATCAGCTGTACTTGATCGCCGCCTTCATCCTCTTGGTTACGTTCCATCATGTCACGCAAGGTCAAACGGGTAACGACTTCAGGTAAGGTCATTGGTTCGTCCAAATCATCACCTTCAAGCATTTGAGTCACCCATTTATACAGCTCTGAAATATTCTTCATCCGCATTTCAGCTGCTTTAGCGCTGGTGCTGGTTTCATACAAATAATCTTCGTAGTTAATTTTACGAATAAGCTGCTTAATGGCGTCTACCGGTTCGCCGCGGCTAGCCACTTCGCCGGTATCGACTATGAATTTACCAAACTGATATAACGACCCCATTGCCGCTGGCGACAGATGATGGTTTAGCTCAGCTTGAAAAATCGCTTCAAATAACGAGATGTGCTTTTCATTGGCATAACTGCCTAAACGCTCCAGTGTTGCAGGGCCAATACCACGTTTAGGAAGGTTAACAACCCTTAGGAAGGCATTATCATCATCTGGATTCACCACCAAGCGCAGGTAAGCCATAATGTCTTTAATTTCTGCGCGTGCAAAAAACGAAGTGCCACCTGAAAGCTTATAAGGAATGCGGTTAGTCATTAATGCACGTTCTAATAACCGCGATTGATGGTTACCCCGATACAAGATGGCATAATCACCAAACTGAGTACGGCCAACGAATTTGTGACGAATAATCTCCGCTACCACCCGCTCTGCTTCTTGCTCTTCATTGGCAGCAAATAGCACCCTAAGCGGCTCACCATAGGCTAGCTCACTGAATAAGGTTTTTTCATACACATGGGGGTTATTAGCAATTAAGATATTGGCCGCACGTAAAATACGTTGGCTAGAGCGATAATTTTGCTCTAGCTTAATCAAGCGCAGTTGCGGAAAATCTTTCCCTAGTAACACCAAATTTTGCGGTTTAGCACCACGCCATGAATAAATCGATTGATCGTCATCACCTACCACGGTAAATCGCGCACGCTCGCCAACTAACAGCTTCACCAGCTCATATTGGCTAGTATTAGTATCTTGATACTCATCCACCAGCAAGTATTGAATACGGGTCTGCCAGCGGGTTCTTACTTCTTCATTATGACGCAACAATAACGTCGGCAATAAAATCAGATCGTCAAAATCCAGCGCATTGTAGGCTTTCATTTGCTGGGCATAGCGCTGATAAAGCTTGGCAAATAATTGAGTTTGTTCGTCACCGCCACGTTTGAGCGCTTGATCAGGTACGACTAAATCACCTTTCCAGTTTGAAATGGCGCTAGCAAGCGCTTTGATGAGGTCTTTATCTTCTTCAAGCTCATCTTCTGTGAGCTCTTTTAATAATGCAAAGGTGTCTTGGTCGTCAAACAGTGAGAAGCCAGCTTTTAAGCCCACCACTTTATATTCACGTTTAAGAATTTCTAAGCCTAAGGTATGGAAGGTTGAAATCCACAAACCGCGAGCTTCTTTACGCCCCATTGACTGCGAGACACGCTCTTTCATCTCACGGGCGGCTTTATTGGTAAAGGTCACGGCAGCAATATTGCGCGCCTTGTAGCCACACTTTTCAACTAAGTATGCAATTTTGTTAATAATTACCCGAGTTTTACCACTACCCGCCCCCGCTAAAACCAAGCAAGGTCCAGAAACATAGTGAACGGCATCATTTTGCCCAGGATTTAACTTCATGCTAACTAGATCACCAATAACGAAAATAAAAGGATCGTGATCATACCAGAAACCGCCAAGCTGCAATTAAAAATATCGATCGTTATGGTATTTTCGATCGTAATACTAAAAGTGACAAATGAAGGAGCAAACAATGGTGATTGCTTTGGAAAACGCCTCCGCCTCAGGTACAATCGAGCTAACAAACAGCTAATTTTAATATGGAATTGATAATGATTAATCCTAAAAAACTTGAAGAAGTTGCCAAGCAACTGAGTGATAATCTTCCTAGTGGCGTAAAGCAATTTGCCGGTGAATTTGAAGAACGTTCAAAGCAAATTCTACAAAACCAATTAATGAAATTAGATGTGGTCTCTCGCGAAGAGTTTGAAGTTCAGCAACACGTGTTATTAAAAACCCGTGAAAAGCTTGAAGCACTGCAAGCCCAAGTGGATGAATTAGAGAAAAAGTTCTCAGCTGAGTAGAAAATCGCTGGTATTTTCAGCCATCACCATGGCTAAAAAGCAATAAAAATGGCATCCAATTGTTATATATAGTAACTTTAAAGGTGTACAATGTGTATTAAGGCAGAAAATCTGCCTTTTTATTGCATAGCTAGTATTATAGGTATATAGTTAATAGTGTGTACTATGTGTATAGGGAAAGCATAATTTGTCATCAGTAAAAGTTAGAGCAACGATTGTCGAGGACAATACGGGCATCAAAAGCCAACTGCCTATCTTGCTAACTGAGCAAGGAGAGTTAAGTACGGTCACAGACTACCTACTCAAGCTAGAGGCAGACGGTGTGAGCAACTCTGTTATGAATGGCTTTCTTCAAGCCGTGTCTTTGTTGTTGGATTACATGGAGGCAAATAGAGGGTTGTTCGAAGATCCAAAGTTGCTTTTTCAGACCTTTTCTAAGCGCTTATATACTGGAACGATTGGTGAGGATGGGATCGACCCGTCTGGTTTGTACTGGGTGCCAAGTTCAACCAGTAACGTAAATAAGCATATTCATCGACTGACGGCATTCACAGATTGGTTGGCAGACAAACAAGGCACTGCGTCGATGAACCCTTTGCGCGATGCTACCCCTCATGAGCAGCGACTTAATTACGCTGCATGGCATCGCAAAAACCAGAATGACTTTCTGGGTCATATCGAAGATAAGACCGTCAATAAAACCATCCGTAAGGCTCGAACTCTTAAGGGGCGCGCACCGCTCACTAAAACCGTGGATGATGCTATCGCCTTTCCTGAAAAGCATTGGGAAGATTTTTATATGAATGGCATCGGTGGCGCGAG
>NZ_MCTY01000187.1:34828-47510 GCF_002873635.1 Shewanella sp. 10N.286.52.B9 | reverse complement strand
TATTTTATATTTTGAATATGAAAGCTATTTAATAACAGTAATTTAAATTGAATAATTTGATAAAACCGTAGATTGGATGTTTTATTGTATGCTAGTGTTTGAAATATAAAGCTGTCCGTAATGCTTTACTGCTCAACGTTTAACGTTGGCATAAATAACTGTTTGCTGGAGTTGTATAAACTATGTATTACAAAAATGATGACGTTAGAATTGATGAGATAAAAGAATTATTGCCCCCAATTGCTATTTTAGAGCGATTTCCGGCGTCAGAAGCAGCATCAGCAACAGTGTTTAATGCACGAGATAGCATTCATAGAATTTTAAACAAACAAGATGATCGCTTACTTGTTGTTATTGGCCCTTGTTCAATACATGATCCCGTCGCAGCTTTAGATTATGGCAAGCGTTTAATTGCTCTACGTGAGCAATTTAAAGATCAACTAGAAATTGTAATGCGTGTTTACTTCGAAAAGCCTCGTACTACGGTAGGTTGGAAAGGGCTGATCAATGATCCTTACATGGACAATAGCTTTAAGCTTAATGACGGCCTACGAACAGCGCGTAAATTATTGGTCGATTTGAATGAATCTGGCATACCAGCCGCCGGTGAGTTTCTTGATATGATCACGCCGCAATATGTGGCAGATATGATGTGTTGGGGAGCCATCGGTGCCCGTACTACAGAGTCACAAGTGCACCGTGAGCTTGCTTCAGGTTTATCGAGCCCTGTAGGCTTTAAAAATGGTACTGATGGCACCATTAAAGTGGCGATTGACGCGATTGGTGCAGCAAGTGCTCCGCACCACTTTTTGTCAGTCACCAAGTTTGGTCACTCAGCTATTGTATCCACGAAAGGTAATCCAGATTGCCATATTATTCTGCGCGGCGGTAAAGAGCCTAATTATAGCCAACCTCATGTTAGTGCTATTGAAACTCAATTAGAGAACGCCAAATTGCCTGCTAACATTATGATTGATTTTAGCCACGCTAACAGCAGTAAAGACTTTAATAAACAGATGCTAGTGGCTGAAGATGTTGCTGGGCAAATTAGCCAAGGCAATCACAATATTTTTGGGGTGATGGTTGAAAGCAACATTGAAGAAGGCCGCCAAGATCTCGTGGTCGGCAAGGAGTTGTGTTACGGCCAAAGCATAACTGATGCATGTATTGGCTGGAGTGATACTGAAAAGCTATTAGCCACGTTAAATCAAAGCGTATTAAATCGCCGCGGCTAACAGTGCTGCTTGTCTCCAATAATTAAGGCGCTTTTTAGCGCCTTAATTATTGCTATTAGCTAAATATTCATTGGCTTTTGCAAGGCTACCAAAAGCAGAAATAAGATTATTTCTTCCCTTATCCTGAAGCTCAGGGTTACCAGACTCAATCATCATCCACACCCAAGTTTGAATTAATTGCATTGGTGGAGCCTGCGTTTTTGCTGCGTCTAACATATTGCGTCCTTTGAACTGGGAATAAAGGTGAATGATTAATGGAAATCGCTAACAAGTAACGAGTAAAGAGTAGCAAATTCTTTTTCGTTGCAGAACTGTAAACCAAGCTGATTTTGCAATATTTTGTGTTTTTTTGCTAAAAAATAACCTTTGATACTAGCAAATGATAATATCTGTAAGTCTAAAGTGCTATTAGCGTCGATATTAAACGCTATGATGATTTAATTTTGGCTGCTTAAAACAAATTCTTTAGTCTTGCTCAAATCAAGTCACACTAAATTGGCGACTAAGTGTTAACTTAGTGTGGTGGCAAAAGTAAAAGCTAGTTTCGAAATAAACATTCTTAAATTTAATCATTGGTGGTAATGAATGAGACCGTCGGCGTATTTTGATGGACCAGTAGGCAAGCTTAATTGGAAAGTCGTTGGGTTATTAGTGCCCTACTTATTTGAGTTTAAAGGTCGCATCTTTTTGGCGATGTTGTGTTTGGTCATTGCCAAACTTGCTAGTGTTGGTTTGCCATTTATTTTAAAAGACTTAGTCGACAGTTTAGATGGCCAACGCACCGCAGCTATTGTTGCTGTGCCTATTGCATTAGTGCTTGCATATGGCGGGGTGCGCTTTTTAAATGTAGTCATTGGCGAAATTCGTGACACCTTGTTTGGTCGGGTGACTGAAAGAGCCATTCGCCGTTTAGGCTTGAGCGTATTTGAGCATTTGCACCGCCTAGATCTTGATTTTCATTTAGACAGACGAACCGGCGGGTTATCAAGAGATATTGAGCGCGGCACCAGTGGTGTGAGTTTTCTGATGCGCTTTATGGTGTTCAATATTGTGCCGACATTATTAGAAATTGCTTTAGTGGTTGGCATTTTCCTTTATAACTACGGTGTTGGCTTTGCGCTTATTACCTTGGTTGCCGTGGTTGCTTATATTGGTTATTCAATTGTGGCCACTGAGTGGCGCACCGGCTATGTTAGGGATGCTGCAAGGGCTGACTCTTTATCGAATACTCGCGCCATCGACAGCTTATTAAATTATGAAACAGTTAAATACTTTAATAATGAGCAATATGAGTCAAATCGCTATGATTCTGCACTAGAGCAGTGGGAGGTCGCAAAACGTAAAAACCGTCTATCATTATTTGCTTTAAATGCGGGCCAAGCGTTAATCATCGCTGTGGCGATGACGGCGATGATGTGGCTAGCCGCTTCAGAAGTTACCGCAGGTAATATGAGCTTAGGTGATTTTGTATTAATTAATGCTTTTATGATGCAGCTGTTTATCCCGTTAAATTTCTTGGGTTTTGTGTATCGTGAAATACGCGGGGCACTGGCTAATATTGAGCGGATGTTTGATTTATTGGATAAAGTGCCCAGCATTAATGATAAAGCGAATGCCACAGATATCTCGCCAACGATTGGCGCGTTGTCATTTCATGATGTGAACTTTAATTACGATAACAGACCCATTCTTAAAGGGGTGAGCTTCACTGTACCAGCGGGACAAAAAGTCGCAGTGGTGGGTGAAAGCGGCGCCGGAAAATCCACTTTAATAAAACTGTTGTTTCGCTTTTATGATGTAAACTCTGGCGCTATTAGTATCGATGGCACAGATGTTAGAGGCCTATCGCAACAAGCGCTGCGGCAATCTATTGCAATCGTCCCTCAAGATACTGTTTTGTTTAACGATAGCATTTTTCAAAATATCCAATATGGTCGCCCTGATGCGACTGAAGCTGAAGTTAAAAGTGCAGTAGCGCTGGCGAATTTAACTGAGTTTATTGAGTCATTACCACAGCGCTGGGATACTAAAGTCGGCGAGCGCGGTCTTAAACTTTCTGGCGGAGAAAAGCAGCGCGTTTCCATTGCCAGAGCAATATTAAAAGCTGCGCCGATACTAGTCTTTGATGAAGCGACATCATCTTTGGACAGTAAATCAGAGCAAGCAATATTAACGGCGATAAAAGATGCTGCTAAAGGTCATACGAGTTTGGTGGTGGCACATCGATTATCCACCATTATTGATGCCGATAAAATTGTGGTACTTAAAGATGGAATGGTGGCTGAACAAGGGACCCATAACACCTTGTTAGCGCTTAATGGGGTCTATGCCAAACTATGGAAAATTCAAAATGAGCAGGCGCTCTCCCTCTGATAAGTGGCTGTTAGCAGTTTTATCTCTTTGATAGTGGCGTTTTTGTGTATAATTAGTATTAATTGCCTTGAAAGGATTGAGTTCGTATAGGTAAGTAGGAAGTTAGTTGGTAATTAAATCTAGGTATGGAGGTCGTGGGTGCAAAACATTTCTTTAATAGCAGCCTTAGAAGGTACACAACATAAAGTGACTACTGATTGGTTTGCAATTATGGCAACGCTTGAAAATCGAGAAATGAATCAAGATGAACTACAAACTGTTTATGATGAGTTGTGCGCAGGATTGATTGTTACCACTCGCGGTTTAACCTTGGCTAAAATCAATGACAATAACAGTGAAGATAGTTTACTAAAAGCCGATGATAGTGCCGAAGATGTTTTTATTTAAATCACCGACTAGTCATGTTTAGCTGCGAATATAGTAGCTAAATAGCCATCAAGCTTAAATTACCACAAGTTTCCAAGCCAGAAAAAGCAATCTAATTGCTTTTTCTGCTAACTATAATCTGTTATTGACCTTTGGTGGATTTAGCCTATTAAGGGAATGCTTTTAGCGCTCACCACTGTTATAGCAAAGACTTAAATAGTGCGATTTATTAACGGCTTATTAAGCGTTTTTAGACCAACTATTACAAACCATTTTAATGATTGACTCTGCGTTAGCATCAAGGGTTAATCGTCTGATTTCGCCTTGGTTAAAACAGATTTTCTCACCTTCAATTTCTGACATCCTTTCGCAGTTATTACAGGTTAATGATATTGTCTTTGCAGACATCATTGGCGTCATTAATGAATGTGATACTTTCAAATGTAAACCCTTTTGATAAAAGCTTGCTCTAAGTCACGATTTTACACCTAAATGGGGCTTAGTTCAAAATTAGAACTGGCCAATTAATTAGCGATAAGTCTAATAGCTATAATACGGCTACTGGTATAAGTGCTGCGGATCATGTGCGTCCAAATCAGTATTGCCGATAAAACTTATCTAATGAAATAGATACGCCACTGTCAGTGACTATTCTCGCATGATGGCGGGTTAATTGTCTTGGCTCACTCACCCCACAAGAATGAGCAATAACCTTTAAATCATAATGCAGTGAGCGATTGTAGCTTGCCACTCTTGCCGACTTATTGCGCGGATCTAAGCCTTGCTGTAATTTTTTGTTATGGGTCGTGATACCCGTTGGACAGGTGTCTTTGTTGCATTGCAATGCTTGAATGCAGCCTAAAGCAAACATATTACCTCTCGCTGAGGCAATAAAGTCTGCCCCCGTTGCCAGTGCCCACGCCACTTGCGAGGGCAGCACCATTTTACCGCTGGCAATAATTTTTATGCGTTGTTTGAGGCCTTTGTGTTTTAACAGGTTAACTAAAATTGGCAGGCTTTCTTTAAGCGGTAAACCCACATGGTCCATTAATGCCTGCGGCGCAGCGCCAGTGCCGCCTTCTGAGCTGTCTAAAGTAAAAAAATCCGGCGCGTGTTCAATGCCTCGTAGCAGTATTTCTTCACATAAATTAATGAGCCATTGCTCGTCTCCAACGACGGCTTTGATACCTGTGGGTTTACCGGTGATATTACGGATATGCGCGACCATATCCAGAATATCGCCGACCTGATTAAATTCAGGATGGCCATTGGGGCTTATTGAGTCTTCCCCAACAGGAATGCCTCTAATGGCGGCGATCTCACTGGTGACCTTAAGGCCAGGTAGGATCCCGCCTTTACCAGGTTTTGCGCCTTGGCTTAACTTAATCTCAAACATTTTTACCTGATCATGGGCTGCGATTTGCTCAAGTTTTTGATCATCCAATAACCCTTGCTCATTACGTACACCATATTTGGCGGTACCAATTTGAAATACTAAGTCACAGTTACCTTTAAGGTGATGTTCACTTAATCCGCCTTCGCCAGTATTTAACCAGCAACCCGCTTGGGCCGCGCCATGGGATAGCGCAGTAATCGCTGGGCGCGAGAGCGCACCAAAACTCATCGCAGATATATGGCATACTTTCGCTGTCGCATAGGGATGAGTACAGTTTGTACCAATGGTGATGACAGCGTCATTATGTTCATCAGAATCGTATTTAGGAAAGGCCGCATTTAAAAACATAATGCTGCCAGTTTTATCGTGGCTTTGGGTTGAGCCAAAGGCAATGGTGCGGTTTATGCCTTTGGCAGCGCGATAAACCCAACTGCGTTCGGCGCGATTAAAGGGCAATTCTTCTCGATCTTGGGCAAAAAAATACTGCCTGAAAAATTCACCCTGTTTTTCAAATAAGTATCTAAATCTGCCAATAACTGGATAGTTATGCCTAATCGCTTGCTTGGTTTGTAATTTATCTGCGAGATACATATAAATCATCGCGATAAAGAACAGTGCGATAAACGCAAGAAATAATCCCGTAAAAACTTCTAATCCCCAAATAAACCAATTCTTCTGCATTTTTGTTCCTTAAAAATGATCTGTTTGATGCAAATTTGACGCTAGCCTGTGATTATCTGCGTTTATTTTAACCAGATATGCAGATTTATGACTATCCTCAGTATGGCTGATGGGGGATATTTATGACAAAAAATTTGACCTTGTTCTAGCTAAGTATAAGTAAGCGATAGAGTTTGATTGCTATTAAAACAGTTTTACCCAGCTATTGCCGAAGGCGTTGATCAAACCTATAGTTTAATACAGTAAGGTCTAGCCAAATGTTGTTTAAAGACCCTGCCAGTAGATAAATAGCAGATCTAAAATCAAGGAATTACCCTATGTGGACAACTGGTACTGTAATTGAACGTATAGATTGGAATGACAAGTTGTTTTCGCTGCGTATTCGCGCCGATGTTGAGCCATTTATTGCCGGTCAGTTTATTAAACTGAGTCAGATGCGTGACGATAAGCGCATTGCTAGAGCCTACTCTATCGTTAACCCACCCGGTAAAGATTATGTCGAAGTGCTGGCCGTCGCTGTTGAAGATGGTCAGTTATCTCCAGATTTACAGGCACTTAAAATTGGCGATAACATCGAAGTAACCACCAAGGCATCAGGCTTTATGACTTTAGATGAAATCCCCTCAGGGGCACTTCAAGGCCCTGATTTGTGGTTTTTGGCAACTGGCACTGCCGTGGGGCCTTTTATATCGATTATGGAAACAGCAGAGCCGTGGCAACGGTTTGAAAAAGTGGTGCTGGTGTACGGTGTGCGGATGATTGCAGACTTGGCTTATTTACCCCAATTACAAGCGCTGCAGCAACAATATCCCGAAAAATTTGAACTGATACCTATTGTCACTCGTGAAGAATATAAAGACGGCTTATCTTGTCGTATCCCTGATGGGTTAAGTAGCGGTCTCATTGAACAAGCGGCTGGAGTTACCTTGTCGCAAGATAACTCACAAGTACTTATTTGTGGTAATCCAGGAATGATTTCTGATGCGCAAACGGTACTAATAGAAAAGGGGTTAGTGAAGAATCTACGTCGAGCACCAGGGCAAATTACCGTCGAAAAATATTGGTAGCCTGCTTTTAAATAGACTTTCGTTAGCGAGTAACTAGCGAGCTGTAGCTTGTTAGTATTTCGGCAGTAACATTGCTGTAACTCGCATTATCAATGGCTAAACTGTTTATTCGCTTGCTGCGAAAAGCGCAGAAGCTGTAATTAATGCAGTACATTTAAAAAATATATTTTAATCTTAGTTAGCTTATATCCTTAAACAATACTTGCTCCTTAGATAGTGATCTATTACCCTTATCGCAATTGATAACTGTTATCATTTCTATAAGCAGTTACTCGTTAGTATTATGAAAGTCCCCCTGTACGGGGCCATTATGCTGATAAAAAGTAACGCAACGCCAAGGAGAATTTGGAATGAAGTCGTTTAAGCGTCTGGCACTGTTAGGATTAGCAGCAGTATCGTCACTAAGTTCAATTTCAGCAACCGCTGCTGAAGATCTTACTATCTATTCTTATCGTCAAGCTTTTCTAGTAGAACCCATTTTAGCGCAATTTACCGAACAGACTGGCATCAAGGTGAATGTGGTTTTTGCCAAAGATGGCATCGCTGAGCGTATTGCTCGTGAAGGGCGCTTATCTCCTGCAGATCTAGTGTTAACCTCTGACTTTTCTCGTTTAATGGAACTCGTTGATAAAAAATTAGTTGTTGATGTGAATAGCGAGACTTTAAATCACAATATCCCGGCCCAATACCGCTCACCGAGTAACGATTGGTACGCATTAACCATGCGGGTACGTAATGTTTATTCTTCAAAAGAGCGTTTAGGTAAGCTAGATATTAATTATGAAGATTTAGCCTCTGAGCAATATAAAGGCAAAATCTGTACTCGTAGTTTCAAGCACCCTTATAACATTGCCCTGGTTGCTTCAATGATTGCCCATCACGGTGAAGCTGAAACCAAAACGTGGTTAGAAGGGCTTAAAGCCAATTTAGCTCGTAAACCACAAGGCAATGATCGCGCGCAAGTTAAAGCGGTAAACGAAGGTTTATGTGATATCGCCTTAGGTAACAGTTATTACTTTGGTAAGATGATTAAGGACCCTAAGCAAAAAAGCTGGGCTGAATCAGTGGAAATCAACTTTCCTAACCAAGATAACCGCGGTGCCCATATAAATGTTTCAGGTATGGCACTAGCTAAGTTTGCCCCAAACAAAGATAATGCTATAAAATTGATGGAATTTTTATCATCTAATGTAGCTCAAAGTCTTTACGCAGAAGTTAACATGGAATATCCGGTAAAAGCCGATGTTGCCCCTTCTGACATGGTAGCCTCTTGGGGGGACTTCAATGCAGATAGTCTTCCAATCTTTAAGCTAGCAGAAAACCATCAAGCGGCAGTGAAGCTAATTGATGAAGTAAAATTTGATCTGTAAGGATGCTTTATTTCGCCGCGTTAACCGATAACGCGGCATAGACTGGAAAGTATTTATGATCTTAGGCTTAACCAGAGGCTGGTCGTTCGCTGGTTATGCAATTGCGGTAATATTAATTTTGCCGCTTTTTGCACTTTTAGTACAAGCTACACTCCCTGACGAAGCTGTTTTTAGTCACTTAATTGACACCGTTTTACCGACCTATATTAGTAACAGCCTATTGCTGATGCTGAAGGTCTGTGTCGGTTCCTTAGTGATTGCAGTGCCAGCCGCTTGGTTGGTAGCTCGTTGTCATTTCCCCGCCAGACGTTACTTTCAATGGGCGCTGCTATTGCCACTGGCAATGCCTGCTTATATTGTCGCGTATGTGTATACCGACATGCTTGATTACGCCGGTCCTGTACAAAAGTTGCTAAGGCAAGTGTTTGGCTGGACATCACCGCAAGATTATTATTTCCCTGATATTCGCAGCCTAACCGGCGCAGCAATTATGCTGTCATTGGTGTTATTTCCTTATATCTATTTATTAGCCAGAACGGCTTTTATGGAGCAATCTTCCAGCCTATTGCACGCCTCTAGAATTATGGGCTGTAGCCCGTGGAAAAGCTTTTGGCGTTTAGGCCTGCCAATGGCCAGGCCGGCACTTGCAGTAGGGATGGCATTAGTGGCAATGGAAACCGCTGCCGATTTTGCTACAGTGAGTTACTTTGCGGTGCCAACCTTAACCACTGCGGTATACGACACTTGGCTGGGTTATGGCAGCTTATCGGCAGCAGCAAAATTATCAGCCATTATGTTGCTGGTGATTTTTGCCATGGTGGGTTTTGAGCGATTTGCCAGACGCAAACAAGAGTTATATCAAAAGCAGTCTAGGTTAACTGAATCAGACAGATACCAGCTAAAAGGTGTTAAAGCTTGGCTCGCCTTTGGCTATTGTAGCCTGCTGATTGGTCTCGCGTTTTTATTACCTTTTATTGTATTAAGCGGCTACGCCATCGACTACTTTGACCAGAGCTGGAACAGCCAGTTTTGGCAATACAGTTTCAACAGTTTGTATATTGCCCTCGTCGTGAGTTTTATATGTGTGCTACTGGCATTAGTGTTGATGTTTGTTAGGCGCGTAAGCCCCCGTCGGGCAGACCTATTACCTTCACGATTAAGTAGCACAGGCTATGCCATACCAGGCACAGTGCTGGCTATTGGCGTGTTGGTGCCATTAACGTATTTAGATTTTGCTATAAATGATGTCTATGACTATTTTGGTGCGCGCGGCCCAGGATTGTTATTTACCGGTAGCGTGATCGCGCTAATTTTTGCTTTTTGCGTTCGCTTTGTGGCGATATCTATTGGCAGCATTGAAAACAGCTATAAACGTATTTCGCCTTCCTTGGATATGGCCAGTATTACCATGGGGCAAAAGCCGACTAAGTTATTATGGCGAGTGCATTTACCGCTGCTACGCAAAGGCATTTTTGCAGGGGCATTATTAGTGTTTATTGAAAGCATGAAAGAGCTACCCGCAGCGCTATTGTTAAGACCCATTGGTTTTGAAAACCTCGCCACCTATGTATTCCAGTTTGTCTCCGATGAACAACTCGAACATGGCGCTTTGGCTGCTATCGTGATTGTTTTAGTTGGGTTAGTGCCATTGATTTATCTAAACCGTTCATTGGAGCAAGAGAGCTAATATGTCCACATTGACCATTCAAAATGTAAAAAGTGACTACCAAGGACAGGTGATTCTTAAAGGGCTCGATCTCACTTTAGAACAAGGTGAAATCGTTGCACTGCTTGGCCCAAGTGGTTGCGGAAAAACCACCTTATTACGTGCTATTGCAGGTTTACAGGCCATCAGCCAGGGCTGTATTTCAATTAATGGTGAGTGTTTAAGTGGTGACAACACGTTTGTTGCCAGTGAACATCGCGGCATTGGAATGATTTTCCAAGACTATGCCTTATTTCCGCACTTAACTGTCAGTGAGAATGTGTTATTTGGGGTCAATGGGCTGGATAATAGTCAACGTAAAGCCCGGCTTGAAGAGATGCTACAACTGGTCAAGCTTGAAGGGCTAGAGTCGCGTTACCCCCATGAGTTATCAGGTGGACAACAGCAACGGGTATCTATTGCTCGTGCATTAGCCTATGAGCCTGAATTATTATTACTTGATGAACCGTTTTCTAACATTGATGCCCAAGTACGAAATGAAATGATGTTAGAGATCAGGCAAATATTAAAACAGCGTAATGTCAGTGCGGTGTTTGTGACCCACAGTAAAGATGAGGCCTTTGTGTTTGCTGATAAGCTGGCATTGTTTAAAGATGGCGCCATTGTACAACACGGTTTAGCTGAAACCCTCTATGCTCACCCTAAAGAGCGTTATGTGGCTGATTTTCTTGGTGCGGGTAATTATTTATCTGTGATGGTGAAAAATCAGCAGCAAGTGTCATCTATTCTGGGATTAATTGAAAGTACCTCTGAGTTATCTCAAGCTGCTAACTATCAAGGCCAGTTGCTACTTAGACCGCAACAGATTGATCTACAACCTGCTTCTCAAGGCCATGGTGAAATTATTGAGCGTCGTTTTCTAGGTACAATTTGTCATTATTGGGTTAAGGTAGGACAACAAACGCTCGAAGTTAGAAGCCAATTAACTGAACTGACCTTAGGTCTGAAAGTCAATTTATCAATCTCGCCACATTCACTGGTTATTTTTTAGTGATGCGTATCAAAGTTGTTAAAAAATTGAGCTTGAGCACAAGGAATTAATTGCTCAATTACCTTACAATTATGCTCTCTTATATTTGATAAAGGTGATTGATTCCAACATGGAAAATCAGAATATGCCTCGCGAACAGTTAGGGGTTTGTGCCGAAGGTAATTTGCATAGCGTCTATTTGATGTTTAATGCAAATGACGCTGTTGAAGCTCAATTACGCCCTTGTTTAGCCAATGTTGCTCAATACATCTATGAGCTCACAGATCAATATGCAGATAGTGCCTTTAATGGCTTTGTAGCTATTGGCGCTAACTATTGGGATTCACTTTATAGTGAACAACGTCCTAAACATTTGCGTCCATTCCCAGCGATGCAAGCTGAAAATCGTGATGCGCCTGCCATTGAATATGATTTATTTGTGCATATTCGTTGCGATCGTTACGACATCCTTCATCTAGTGGCCAATGAAATCAACCAAATGTTTGAAGGCTTGGTTGAGCTGATTGAAGAAGAGCGTGGCTTCCGCTTTATGGATAGCCGTGACTTAACTGGTTTTGTTGATGGCACCGAAAACCCGAAAGGCCGTAATCGTCAGCAAGTGGCTTTAGTTGATGATGAGGATGCCAGCTTTAAAGGTGGCAGTTATATTCATGTGCAAAAGTATGCCCACAACTTAAGTAAATGGAATCGTTTACCGAATAAAAAACAAGAAGATATCATTGGTCGTACCAAGCAAGATGATATTGAATACGCCTCTGAAGATAAGCCGTTAACCAGCCATATTAAGCGAGTTAATTTAAAAGATGCCCAAGGTAACTCAATGGAGATATTGCGTCAGAGCATGCCATTTGGGTCGCTTAAAGAACAAGGGTTAATGTTTATTTCAACCTGTCGCACACCGACCAACTTTGAAGAAATGCTTCGCAGTATGGTGCATGGTGACGGCCATGGTAATCATGATCATTTGATGCAGTTTACCAAGGCATTAACCGGCTCATCATTCTTCGCGCCTTCGCTAGATTTTTTAGCCCGTTTTGCCAATGATTAAACGCAAATAACAAATTAGCCGACTGTAGCAGGTTAATTATCGATAAAAAAAGCAATGCCTCAGCATTGCTTTTTTTGGTCTGTTATCTGTTAGAGCGCGGTGCGTTTGTAACGGCGATATTCAGGTTCCCAGAAATTACTTTCAATTTGTTGTTGCAGTAATTCATCTGGACAAGGTAGGGCTAATTCTTGCTCGATAGCTTTTTTAGCCACTGCAAAAGCAATATATTTGCTCACTTGCTGAATGTCTTCCCGTCTTGGCAGTAGTTAGAACGCGGTGCGTTTGTAACGGCGATATTCAGGTTCCCAGAAATTACTTTCAATTTGTTGTTGCAGTAATTCATCTGGACAAGGTAGGGCTAATTCTTGCTCGATAGCTTTTTTAGCCACTGCAAAAGCAATATATTTGCTCACTTGCTGAATGTCTTCC
>NZ_MCTY01000187.1:2570-34298 GCF_002873635.1 Shewanella sp. 10N.286.52.B9 | reverse complement strand
GCGGTGCGTTTGTAACGGCGATATTCAGGTTCCCAGAAATTACTTTCAATTTGTTGTTGCAGTAATTCATCTGGACAAGGTAGGGCTAATTCTTGCTCGATAGCTTTTTTAGCCACTGCAAAAGCAATATATTTGCTCACTTGCTGAATGTCTTCCAGTCTTGGCAGTAATGAGCCGGTACCATTTTGACCAAGGGGTGAACACTCTGCCAGCGCACGACTTGATGCCATCAGCATTTCATCTGATACCCGAGTTGCGCCACTTGCTAATACGCCTAAGCCAATACCGGGGAAGATAAAGCTATTGTTACATTGAGCAATTTCAAAGGTTTTTTCTTCAATTACAACTGGTTCGAACGGGCTACCGGTAGCCACAAGTGCTTGGCCATTGGTCCAATGCAGCACATCTTTAGGCGTTGCTTCAACGCGGCTGGTTGGATTAGATAGCGGGAATACAATCGGGCGCTTGCAATGGCTATGCATGGCTTTGATTATTTCTTCGGTAAATAAACCTGGCGCACCAGATACGCCAATAAGCACAGTTGGCTTGGCATTATTAACCACATTAAGTAATGAAATGTGATCGCTAAATCCGTCCCAGTTTTCAATATTAGCGGTTTTTTGTGCCAGTTTTTGCTGGAAGCCTAACAGGGTTGGCATGTTATCAAGTAACAGTCCCCAGCGGTCGACCATAAACACTTGTGAGCGTGCTTGCTCGTCGCTAATACCTTCAGCAACCATTTGCGCCACAATGGCTTCAGCAATACCACAGCCGGCACTACCAGCGCCTAAAAAGGCGACTCTTTGCTTACATAATTGCGTGTTTGCAGCTTTACAGGCTGCTAGTAATGAACCTACAGTCACTGCTGCAGTACCTTGAATATCATCATTAAAGGTACAGAATCTATCTTTGTAGCGCTCAAGTAATGGCATGGCATTTTTCTGAGCAAAATCTTCGAATTGGATTAATGCTTCAGGCCAGCGACGACTAACCGCTTGCATAAACTCTTCAACAAACTCAGCGTATTCTTCACCGCCAATACGCTGGTGGCGCCAGCCCATATACATAGGGTCTTCTAGTAAATGAGGGTTGTCAGTGCCGACATCTAAGGTGATCGCCAAGCAGTACGCCGGACTGATCCCGCCACAACTGGTGTATAAAGATAATTTACCAATGGGGATCCCCATGCCACCAATACCTTGATCGCCTAAGCCTAAAATGCGCTCGCCATCGGTTACCACAATGACTTTTACTTTATGACGGGTCGAGTTATTGAGGATGTCATCAATACGGTCTTTATTGGAATACGAGATAAACAGACCACGGTTACGGCGATAGTTTTTAGAAAAACGCTCACACGCTAAGCCTACCGTAGGGGTATAGATGATTGGCATCATTTCACTGATGTGATTACGCACTAAACGATAAAAAAGCGTTTCGTTGGTATCTTGAATATTACGCAGGTAAATATGCTTATCGAGATCGTTAGTAAAGTTTTTATATTGATCATAAGCACGCGATGCTTGCTCATCGATAGTTTCAACCACCCAAGGGATAAGCCCTTCAAGGTTAAAGTAAATGCGTTCTTCTTCGCTAAAAGCAGTGCCTTTATTGAGCATAGGAGATTCAAGAATCGCTGGACCTGCGAAAGGAAGATAGAGAGGGCGTTTATTCTCGTCCATTGGAAACCTTATTGTCAGTGACGTATTGCAGTTATTTTTATCTACAGTTAGTTAATTTTTATCTCAAAGATAGAATTTTGTTGTTAATCGTAGACGTATCTTGTTATCGGTGCAGGTTATCACATCTTGATTTTATTGTGGTCTGTTAAGTGAGCCTAATCACAGATTTTTATTGATGTTTTTTTAGGCATTGGCTATTTACCTTTATGGTAAAGGCTTAAAAGTCATGTGGATGTATTTACTGAGGTTTTAGATAATCCACACAATCAGCTGTGATTTTGACAAAGTTGGTTACATTTTTAGCGGCGTAATTTAGCGCGGTTCTGCCATGATGATTTTAAGGTGTTTTACATATTGGGGTGTTATGGCAGTTCCTTTTATCTTGTTAGGCAGCGCAGCAATCACAGCAATGCTGGTGGCTGACGAGCACAAAAAGCGTCAATTGCTCCATAGACAACGCTATTTAGGTCGTGCGCCAGCGGTGCCTGATGACAACAATTTCAGCCCATTACTGCCAAGTATATTGCATCATAATAAGGTCAAGGTAAGCCCAGAGCCTGGGGCCATCGTGTGCTGTTTTGTATTTGGGGTCATTGAACATACAGGCGTGTGGCTTGGGGATAATAGCTTGGTGGAGTTACATGGCAGTGGCTTAATTAGGCCTATTTCGTCGGCGCGCTTTTTAAAAAGCCGCAGTGGCAGCCGGATTTTTCAAGCTTGTAATCATCTTCATCAACCCCTTGTAGCTCCTGAGGCGCTAGAAAGGGCGCAGCAATCATTATTTCAATATCGTGAGTATGAGCTATTCAATAATAACTGTCATCGGTTTGTGTGGTCTTGCATTAGCGGTCAAGAGGTGGCGATTTCAAATTTTGACAAACTTAATCAACGCTTAGCCCTGCATTTTAAACAAGCCATTTATTGGGATGAGCTGGCATCGCCAGATAGGCCTTATTGATACAAATAAAAATGCACAGCCTAAGCTGTGCATTAAATAAGGAAGCTTAAACGCTAAGGAAAATATTACATTCCGCGATGTTTAAGTGATAAACCTTTAAGGAAGTTACGTAAAATCTGATCGCCACAGGTTTTGTAGTTTTTATGGCTAGGATTACGGAATAACGCGCCTAATTCAGACTTACCAATAGCCAAGTCAGCAGAACCAATCAGCTCAATAATGTCATCTTCACGAAGTTCTAATGCGATACGTAATTTCTTGAAAATTAAGTTGTTGGTTAGATCTTTTAGCGGTGCAGGTACTTCACTACCTTCACGTAAACCACGTTTTTCGATGATAAAGCCATCTAAAAACTGACACATTAATTTGTCATTACAAGCTTTATAACCTTCTTCCTCTTCTTTCTTTAATAAGCTAATGATTTCGTCAGTGCTGACTTCAACATTTGCTTGAGCGAAGATTTTAGTCATTTTGGCATTTGAGTAATCAAATACAAAACGAAGGCGGCGAAGGATGTCATTGTTAATCATAAAGGTCTCTGGGCGCGGCTGCGCTGGTAAAGTAAGTGCTTATGTTTAAAGTTACCTGAACGATATTACTATCACATCGCTTTAGGCTTAAAACACATTGAACAGTGATTATACCTGAGTTGAGGGCATTAGGTCAGATTATCTACCCACAGATCCGCTCTCTCATAATTATGATGCGGATATGCCAGTTCATGCTATGGCTTATTGTGACTGACTTATTGACATTGTAACTGGTTAAATTTGCTTTTAAAAAGCGATTATAGAATTAATTTCCAGTAAATAAATACAGCTGAGAAACCGACTAAATAGGTTAAACCAAACCAAGATAATATTTTCATTTTCAAACCATATCGATGTTCTTCAGGTAATGAATTACTGGTCATCAAGCGATAATTAAGCCAAGCAAAAATAACCGTGGTCATAAATGCTAGGGTCATAACAAACTCAAGCAGTGGTAATAGGGCGCCTTTAAAGAACCAAATTAAAGCCATTGCGAAGGCGGAAACCAGCAACATAACTCGGGTTAATCGTGCCGAGCAGTCTGGTTTATGGGTTAAAAGCTGCCAGCCAATATCTAAGGTTCTACTGTAACCATCAATCACGGTTACTGTGGTACTGAAAATACATAAAAAAGCGACAAGGGCAATCAAATAACGACTTTCTTGGCCCATAACATCGCTGTATAAATCGATCAGCTGGCTGGCAAATTTAGCCCCAGAGCTGGCAAATTGCTCACCACTACCATGCATAACCAGTGCCCCTAGGGCGAGAAACACAATCGCTAAAATAGCGGTGACAATAAAGCCTAAGTTAAAGTCAAAGATGGCTTGCTTACTGGTGACGGTTTGTGTTTTTTGCTTTTCCAATAGCCATAAAGAGTTCCAGGCACTGACTTCAATTGGCGCTGGCATCCAGCCCATCATTGCCACTAAGAAACCCACATAAGCCCATTGCCAAGGTGATTCACTGGGCACAGTTGCAACCGTTCCTGCTGAGTGATTAAAAGCTAATGTCACAGCGATTAGCGTGGTTAATGTCAGGGCTAGCATGATGACTTTAGTCAGTTTATCGAGTAACTGATAATGACCGAGGATCAATAATGCCAGCGAGCTGACTAAGACCAAAAAAGCCAGTATATCAATGGGCAGCGGCACAAACTGGGTTAGCATGGCTGCGGTTAACATACACACACCGGCAGTGCTGGCAATGGCAGCAATGGTATTTAAACAGGTAAACATCAGCAGGTAGCCACGACCTTGCTTTAAATAGCCATGGAGTAAGCTTTCGTTGGTGGCAGCGGTATAGCGAGCACCCGCAGCAAAGAAAGGGTACTTAAGAATATTGACAGCGAGAACAACCCAAGCTAATTGCCAACCAAACTCGGCGCCAGCACGGGTTGATGCCACCAAATGAGAGGCGCCAATGGCCGCTGCAGCCATTAAAATCCCCGGCCCTAGGCTGGCAAAGAGGGTGGCAAATCGGCTAGAGCGGCTTGTTGCTGGCTGAGCTGTTGTCATTATTTGTCTCGTTATTCTTCACGTCATGGGGCAGGCATGAAATAGCTGCTTATTACACTATCTTATTGTTTAAATTGATAATGACTATGTCACACTTTATCAATAGTTGAATATAGCAAATTAATGGCTTACTGGTACGATTTGTTACATTTGCCTAAAAATCAATCGTTGACATCCTGTGGAAATTACTTAGGTTAGTGTATTGCGAAGTACTAATATACTGCGCGTTATTAGAAACTCAATCGAAAGAGTTCAGCTAAACCAGACTTAAAAATGATGTTGAGTCTAAACAAGTTAATATTTTAAATTAGGGATAATTATGTCACGACCTCAATTCTGGCGGAGCGCTTGCGCTACTGCCGTATCACTTATGCTTACCCCAACGCTTTTAACCCAGACCGCTTTTGCTGCCGAACCCGAAGTCGAACGCATTGAAGTTACTGGTACTCATATTAAACGGACCGATCTCGAAGGGGCTTCACCAATGACGGTGTTAAGCGCTGAAGATATTGCCCGTTCTGGCGCTCAAGATATTTCACAACTGCTCAGTAAACTGCCTGTATCGGGTAGTGGTACTTTTTCTACCCAAGGTAACAATTCAGATGACACTGCTAATGGTGGCGCAGCTGTGTCACTTCGTGGTCTTGGCGCTGATGCCACCTTGGTGTTATTAAACGGTCGCCGTATTGCGGTATCGTCGTTTGCAAAATCAATTGATACTGCCTTTGTTGATATAAATTCAATTCCGATTTCTGCAGTTAAGCGAATTGATATCGTTAAAGACGGCGCTTCTGCAACCTATGGTTCAGATGCGATTGCTGGTGTGATAAACATCATCATGAAAAAAGATTTCGAAGGCTTTGAGGTTAACGGCAAGATTGCTGAAACCGTTGAAGATGGCGGTGGTCAGCAAGCTGGCTCTATTTTGTGGGGCACGGAAGCGGCGAATGGAAAGTCTCATACCACAGTAATTTTTGATTATTTTAAAGAGCGTGAAACCTTATTTGCCGATCGTGATTATTCACGTTCAGCAGATCAAACTGCAAATGGCGGTAGCGACTTTAGATCGTCTGCGGGTAACCCTGGTTCATACATTCCTGCAACCATTGGTATGGATGGCTCAATTACCCCTAAATCAGACTTGTTTGGCTGGACCCCTGATGTAAATTGTCCCGCTGATAGTGTTAAAGGCAGTTACTGCCGCTATGATTACGCGCCAGAAATGACCTCAGTGCCAGAGTCGAGCCGCATGGGCTTATCAGTATTTCAAAACTATGAATTTAATGATGATTTAAGTCTATTTGCTGAGCTTATGTATCAGCATAATGAAAGTGTGATTAAAGGCGCTGCCAGCCCATCTTTTGGTGAGTTTTACATGCTCAACGATAACCCACTGTTTGCTAGTGGCGCAGCTATTAATCCGTTTCCTGGTGAAGACTTGACCATGCGTCGGCGTTTAACTGAAACTGGGCCGCGACAAAAATCATCAGAATCAGATAGCGCCCGTGTGGTGTTAGGCTTAAATGGTATGTTGTCTGACTGGGAATGGGAATTAGCTTACACCTATTCTTATAACCGTAACCTTGAATTTGGTGAGCAAGGCTTTGTGTGGACGCCACGTTTACAAGAGGCCATAAACTCAGGCGCGTTTAACCCGTTAGCGACGACCCAGCAAGGCACTGTGATTGACGATATCAGTGTTAATACCACCCGAAGTGGTAAATCAACCACCAATGCTTTCGACGGTAAAATCAGTGGCGACTTAATGGATATGCCTGCGGGCAGTTTAGCCATGGCGGTCGGTTTTGAGTACCGTGAAGAGTCATTGTCAGATAATCCTGATGAGCTGTTTAAGCGTGGTGAAATTTTTGGTACTGAAGCCACAGAAGCTGCAGGTGAACGCGATCAAACTTCATTATTTATTGAGTTAGCGGTACCGATTTTTGAGCGTTTAGAAGCGCAATTAGCGCTGCGTTATGAAGATTACAGCGACTTTGGTGATACCACTAACCCTAAAATAGCACTGCGTTATACCCCGCTTGATAACCTCACATTGCGCGCCAGTTGGGGCGAAGCGTTTAGAGCGCCATCACTGGTGCAATTAGGTTTAGGTCCTTCTCAGGAGTCACCTGGTTTAGTGGATACCACACGTTGTCCATTAACGGGCTTAGAAGAAGATTGTACTGCCCAAGAGCGTACGGTGATATTTTCTGGTAACCCTAATTTACAACCTGAAGAGTCGACCTCATATAACGTGGGCGGTGTTTGGGAAATCACTGATGGTTTAAGTGTCGGGGTGGATTACTGGAATTACGATCAAGATGGTTTGATCACCTCTGATACCCAATACTTAGTCGATACCCAAGGTGATAATGCCAATGTGGTTAAGCGTGAACCTTCATCGACTAATGTTCCCGGGCGCATTATTGAAATTTATGACCAATTTGGCAACTTAGGTAGTCAATCTACAGACGGTGTCGATTTTGATGTCAAATATGTATTGAATACCGACTCTGCTGGTGAGTTTGGCTTTAGCTATAACCTGACTTGGGTCAATAGCTTTGATCAAGTACGTGAAGACGGTTCAACGCGTGAGTTAGCTGGCGAGTACCAACATCCCGAATATCGCTGGATTGGTGGTATGGATTGGGGTTATACCGACTGGCAAACCAGCGCACGCTTAAACTACATTGGTGAATACACTGATAATGTTGATGCAGGCGCCACAGGTCAAATTGATTCAATGCTTACCTTGGATTTAAATGTCACTTATATTGGCTTTGACCATTGGTCACTGACTGTGGGTGCTAATAACGTGTTTAATGAAGAACCACCATTTAGTGCTGCTGACTTCATGGGTTACGATCAAGCAACTCATTCAGCCATCGGCGCCTTATGGTACGGTAAAGTTAGCTACCAGTTTTAATTAAACTAGGCTAATGTTTACAGCATGAATACCAAGCGGCGCAAGCCGCTTTTTTATGGCAGTTATTAGCTTACTTTATTAAACAGGGACAGATTATGATTACTTTGTATGGCACGCCCCAAAGTCGCGCATTACGCGTGTCTTGGCTATTAGAAGAGCTAGGCATTGAGTGGCAGTTTTCCTTTGTGGATTTTTCAAAAGGAGATAACCGCGCTGAAGCCTATTTGGCCTTAAATCCCAGTGGTAAAATGCCCGTGATTACGGATGGTGAGCTGGTGTTAACTGAGTCAGCCGCTATTTTACAATATTTGGCTGAAAAGTACGGTAATGGCCGATTTTTACCTATGCCTGGCAGCGCAGCGTCAGCAAAACATCATCAATGGGTCAGTTTTATTATTTGTGAATTAGAGCAGCCTTTATGGAGTATGGGTAAGCACCGCTTTGCTTTACCAGATGAGCAGCGTTTAGATGCCATGTTGCCAGTGGCAAAGTTTGAGTTTAATCGTGCTGCGGCTATTGCTGAATTATGGGTACCAGAATCAGGCTATCTTTGTGGCAGCGAGTTAACCATTGCTGATATTTTATTGGCGCAAACGTTATTGTGGGCCACTATGTTTGAGCAAACCATTCTGCCTAAACTCACTGCTTATCGTGACCGTTTACAACAAAGCCCGAGCTTAGCTGCAGCACTTAAAAAGTCAGCAGCGGCCAAAGCGGCGGCCCAAAGTGAGTAACACTTGATCGAATTGATTGAGTGAGTTTGATGTCACTATCGCTACACCGATAAAACTGACACTAAAAGTCAGCAATAAAAAGGGAAGCCAGAGGCTTCCCATTTTAATGTCATAAAGTGCTCGCTTAAGGGCTTACAGCTGAGCTGCAGCCCATTTTGCGCGGCTCTCACGGCTTTCACTCATGCCCTTGTCAGCACGAAATGATTTGTAGCTTTCCACTTCTAAGGCCACTAAGCTGACTTCAACATCAAGTACGATTTGGCATTCTTTTTTGATGCGCCACGCCGCAGTATTATAAAGCTCAGTGTAAGGCAGTGAGCTTAAAAACTCAGGATTGTACTGAGTGTAAATAGCTTGAGTTGGGTAAACCACAAAGGCTAAACGGCGCTTAGGTTCAGTTTTAAATAACGCTTCGATACCGTCAGTGGTGTTAAGCACTTGCATCTCAATGGTGTCTTCAATTTCAAGCAATTTCTTTTGTGCAACCACAGGCGCTTCAGTTTCACCTGCTTCCCAAGCAATCACCGCTTCAGGAGTGGTTTTAGTTAACTCAGCAATTTGCTCAACCGTTAACCCTAAAGATAACCGTAAACACTGCATTTCAATTGCGTTTAAGTTGTTTGATTTAGCCATGATGTTTCCTAATTTTCTAATACTGTAACGGTATGGGTTTACTGTGTACGTTGATGATGTTAGCTGGTCAAACTTAGGCTATTTTCGTTTCAGCCAAATGTCTTGGATCCAGTCCCACAATGATTCCCACATAATGTCGACCATGCGACCTTTATAGAAGTGACGCACATTGCCTTCTTGGTCGATACAATAAAAGTTATCGCCTTGCTGGCAGATAGCAATATATTCTCTTGGCATGCCGATAGACCAGGCATAGCTGGTCACTTCAGGTAAATAAGTGTGTGAATACGGATCTGATGCCGTGACCATTTCAATGGAGCCATAAATGACATCACTGGCAAATAATAAGTATTCTTTTAAATCATTTGGCAGTGAAATTAAAATTTGTTCTTCCACTTCTACCAGTTGCTCGAATGTCGGTAATTCGAGTGGTACTGGTACCGTTTCACTCAAGTCTTGTAGCATTTCAATGATGTCATTCATCAGTGTATCCAGTCATCGGGCAATAATGGCGGGAGTATAGCCTGAATGGCGCTTTTAACCAATTCAGATTTTATTTTAGGCAAAAAAAAGCACCTTTTAAAAAGGTGCCAAGGGGAGGTAAATAACAAGGGGTACAGGGGCGAACGTTAAACGAGTTAGTGCTTTATTTGAGAGTTTATGCCGCTTGCAGTTCTGCCAAACTCTGACGTTTATAGCTTAACCACGCTTTGTGATACAGCTTGTGTGAAGTTTGACGCAGTTTCACAATTTGCATTAATTCAAGCTCACTGACGGGTCTATGTTGGCGTTGAGCTTGTAATTCGATGTGTTGAATTTGCTCGTAGACATGGTGCTCTGGGCCGCTTTTAATTTCAGCAATCTTATTAAGGTGTAATTGCACTTCAGCAACCATTTGGCTTTGAGGCAGTTTAACCAGCAGGTTTAAATCACGGTAACCAGATGCTTTAGGAGTGGCAAAGCGGTTCTTAACTTGTACGACTTCAGCGTGTGCGACAATGGCTTTATAAGCGCTCATCAAGCTGGCAACATCATTAGTAACAATGGTTGCTCTGGCAATATCGGTGAGGTAGCTGGCATCACCGTCAAATTTAAGGGCGATTTTTTGCTGGGCTCTTTGGTAGCTTTTTATTTTAGGAATAATCGTGTAAGCCTGATTTTGCTGGCTAATTTTAGTCACTAAATTGCTTAGCTCCGATTGTGCCTCAGGGGCACGCTCAAACAAGGCATCTAAATCATGGCTAAATTGCTGCGGCGCCGCCCCGAGAGTATTTTGTAACGCTAATAGGCTGTCGAGATCGTTACTCACAATTTGCCTAAAGTCGTAAGTGGGCTTTACGGGTTTGGTGTCCACCGTTACGGCAATGGCATTGCGGCTTGTCAGCAACAATAAAAAGATAATAAAGGTTCTAAAAATTCGACTCATTGAGTATTCACCTTAGTTCAATATCTGCGTGAAATTGATGGGGCTAGATTAGCTTTAATTAGCTGAATAACACCTGAATACCATGTCGGTTTATGGTGTGGTTAAAAGCAATGTCTTAACGCTGCGCTCAAGAGGCAATGGATTAGGAATAGGTAGATTTTGCGGGCTAATGCTTTTAAGGCGCACAGTTGTACTTTATGTAGCCAAATAATAAGGGCATCAAATGATGCCCTTATTGATTTTTTACTCAAGCTAATGACTTTAAGTTAATGATTACCAGATTTTTACTCGCTCATCAGCGGCGATAAACATCTTGTCACCTTCTTTTACGCCATAAGTCTGGTAAAACTCAGGCATATTAGACAGTGCGCCTAATGCACGGAAGTGACCTGGTGAATGCGGATCAGTAGCAACGCGGTTACGCAATGCTTCTTCTTTCATTTTTACTCGCCAAATTTGGCTAAAGCCCATAAAGAAGCGCTCATCACCCGTTAAGCCGTCAATGACTGGTGCTTCTTCACCGTTCAATGACATTTTGTAGGCTTTATAAGCGATGGTTACACCAGATAAGTCACCGATGTTCTCACCTAAAGTTAGCTCACCATTAACGTGTAAATCATCAAATACTTGATAACCATTGTACTGAGTTATTAATGCTTTACCCTTAGCGGTAAAGGCTTTTAAATCAGCTTCAGTCCACCAATCACGCATGTTACCTTCGCCATCAAATTTAGCGCCTTGATCATCAAACCCGTGGCCCATTTCGTGGCCAATGACTGCACCAATGCCGCCGTAGTTTACCGCGTCATCAGCTTCAAGGTTGAAAAATGGTGGCTGTAAAATAGCTGCAGGGAAGACAATCTCGTTCATGGTTGGATTGTAATAAGCATTAACGGTTTGCGGCGTCATGTGCCACTCGCCTTTATCAATTGGCTGACCAAGTTTTGCGATATCTTTGTTATGAGAAACAACCGCAGAACGTTTAATGTTGCCGTGTAAATCATCGGCTGCAATAGTGAGTTTGCTGTAGTCTTCCCACTTATCAGGGTAACCAATTTTAGGATTGAATTTAGCCAGCTTATCTTTAGCTGCAACTTTAGTGTCTTCGCTCATCCAATCCAATGATTCGATGCTAGTGCCGTAAGCGCCACGTAAATTTTCAACCAATTGGCTCATACGGGTTTTTGCTTCTGGTACAAAGTGACGTTTTACATACACTTTACCGACAACTTCACCCAAGGTGCCACTGACTGTGCTTACGCCGCGCTTCCAGCGAGGTTGTTGCTCTTCTTGGCCATTAAGTGTTTTTGAGAAAAACTCGAAGTTTTCATTATCAAGCGCTTCAGATAAGTGACTCGCATTATGAGTGAGTGCCATCCAGGTCATGTAGGTTTTCCAAGTATTAAGATCATTGTCTTTAATTACTTGGTTCATGCCTTCAATAAAGCTTGGTTGGTTAATGATGATGTCAGACTGCTTATCACCACCAAGGGCTGCTAAATAGCCATCCCAGTTAATGTCTGGTGCTAAGGTCGCTAAATCTTTAACTTGATAAAGATTATAAGTTTTAGTGCTGTCGCGGGTTTCAACTACATCCCAATGTTGCTCAGCGATAGCGGTTTCTAATGCTAAAACCGTTTGCGCTGCTTGCTTGCCATTTTCAAGGCCGGCAAGGTCAAACATCTTCTCGATATGCTCAAGGTATTTGCTACGAATATTAACGAAGCGCTCTTCTTCATTGAAGTAGTAATCTTTTTCAGGAAGGCTAAGACCATATTGCCAAATATGGGTGGCGTAACGGCTTGAATCTTTAGCATCAACATTGACATAAAACGCTAATGGTGTGCCGCCACCATTAACTTGGCTTTCGCCAAAATAGGCGGTTAATTCATTTTTATCTTTTAGCGCGGCAATTTGGGCAAATTCAGCTTGGATTGGGCTAATACCTAATTTATTTAAGGTTTCAACATCCATAAATGAACGGTAAAGATCGGCCACTTTTTGCTCATCAGTACCCATTTTAAGATCTGGGTTTGCACTGACATCTTCGATGATGGCTTTAACGTCGTCACGGGCATTTTCGCGCAAGTCGTAAAAGGCGCCGATATTGGTGCGGTCACCAGGGATTTCCGCGGTGTTTAACCAGCCGCCATTTACGTAGAGGTAAAAATCATCTTGTGGGCGAACTGACTTGTCCATATTGTCAAAGCTAATACCTGAGGTAAGGGCTTTTTCAACGGCAACTGCGGTTTCTGTTTTAGCGACTTCTGGTGCTGCGGATTCAGTGACTGCTTTATCTGAATTGCAGGCACTAAGGCCTGCGATAAGTGAGGCGCAAAGCCCACCGATAACTAGCTTTTTCATGTTGTTTCCCTATGCATTGAAGAGTGAAGCCTTTTTATCGGCCTTAATTTTGAGCTGTTTTTATTGTTCACTGCCTTAAGACAGTTTTATGTGACCAACATGTTAAGTCTTAACAGGGGCACTTAACAAGGGCTAAGGCTAGGCTTTTAGTGATAAATTGAGCATTTATTGACTGTGTTGTGTAACTAAAAATTACCAGAATGTTACAGTGGCCATTTATCGTTTTCTATTTGCTAGCCAACAGCTCATAATAGCGACCAATTAGTTTTCACTTGGTTTTATATATGCGTTTAGACAAATTTATCTGCGAGAGCACCGAGCTGACTCGTTCATTAGCAAAAAGAGTTATCAAGTCAGGTGAAGTGACCTGTAATGGTGACGTGGTTAAAGACGCGAGCTTTAAAGTGAAAGATGATACTGAAGTGTGTATCGAAGGTCGTCAAATTAAGATCGTGGGCGAGCGCTACATCATGATGCACAAGCCTGTTGATACCATTTGCTCAACCATTGATGAAGAATATCAATCGGTGTTGGGATTAATGGATATTGAAAAAGTCGATACCCTGCATATTGCTGGGCGTTTAGATGTGGACACCACAGGTTTGGTGCTGATCACCAGCGATGGCCAGTGGTCACATAAAATCACCTCACCTAAAAAAGATTGCGGTAAACGTTACCTTATCGAAGCTGCTGCATCACTTGATCCTGCATTGGTGGAAACCTTTGCCGAAGGGATCCAATTAAAAAGTGAAGACGGCTTAACTAAACCGGCGCTGCTAGAGATCATTGATGAATACCATGCCAGATTAACTATCAGCGAAGGTAAGTACCATCAAGTGAAGCGTATGTTTGCTGCTGTGGGGAATCGGGTGGTCAATTTACATCGTGAAGCTGTGGGTGAAATTGAACTTGATGCTGATTTAGAAGAAGGCGAATGGCGTTTTCTCACCGATGCTGAAATCGCCTCAATTTAACACTTACGCACTGTTAAAACCAAAAAAGCAGCCTAAGGCTGCTTTTTTAATGGCTCAATAAATCGTGAAGGTGTTATTTGCTAAGAGGGCTATTCACTATAGCCAAACAGTGATTTTACCGTTTCTAAGGTATCATCAATGGTTTTGATACTTGAAGGACAAATAAAGATAGTGTCATCACCAGCAATAGTCCCCAAAATCCCTTCAGGCTTACCTATCGAGTCTAATAATCGGGCAATAAGCTGCGCTGCGCCGGGGCTGGTTCTGACTACGATCATCGCTTGGTTATGATCCACATCCAATACCAAGTTTTTAACAGGGCTGCCTGCTGTTGGCACACCTAACTCAGCGGGTAAACAATATACCATTTCTTGCTTAGCATTACGGGTACGTACTGCACCAAACTTACTTAGCATACGGGAAACTTTTGACTGGTTAATATTGCCAAAACCTTCTGCTTGCAGTGCGATTACGATTTCACTTTGGCTACCAAAGCGCTCTTCCTTTAATATCGACTTAAACGTCTTTACGAGTTCATCCTGATTCTTAGTCGCTGGCATATTTTTTTCGTCTTATAGTAATTTTTAAAAAGAATAGATTTTATTCAAAAAAGTAGCTCATTCTGAATAGATAAACGCATCAAGTCAAGAAATAAGCTAAATTGGTGAATAAAAATTCATTTTAGCTATTACTGGCTAAATTAGTCATTATTTATATACATATCATAGAATAAGGAAATTAGTGTGATCTACTAAGGGATAATTGAAATCCTCGCTGTGATCCAGTAATGTGACGCCACAAGAAAACATGATCTGTGTCACAGACCAGACTGAAGTCAATCACTAGAACGTAATTGGAGATCATCATGAAAGTAGCTGTACTTGGTGCTGCTGGCGGTATCGGCCAGGCCTTAGCTTTACTATTAAAAACTCAACTTCCTGCAGGTTCAGAGTTGTCTTTATATGACATCGCTCCTGTTACTCCAGGTGTTGCAGTTGACTTAAGCCACATCCCTACAGATGTAAAAGTGGCTGGTTTTGCTGGTGAAGACCCAACTCCTGCGCTAGTTGGCGCTGATGTTGTTCTTATCTCTGCAGGTGTTGCGCGTAAGCCTGGTATGGATCGCTCAGATCTATTTAATATCAATGCGGGTATCGTAAGAAACCTTATTGAAAAAGTGGCGGCAACTTGCCCTAAAGCATTAATTGGCGTTATTACTAACCCAGTAAATACTACTGTTGCTATTGCGGCTGAAGTACTTAAAAAAGCAGGTGTTTACGATAAGAACCGTTTATTCGGTGTGACGACACTTGATGTTATCCGCTCTGAAACCTTCATCGCTGACCTTAAAGGGCTAAACGTTGCTGATGTAAACATCAACGTTATTGGTGGCCACAGTGGTGTGACTATTCTGCCACTTCTTTCACAAGTTGAAGGCGTAAGCTTTACTGATGAAGAAGTTGCAGCGCTAACAACACGTATCCAGAATGCGGGTACTGAAGTTGTTGAAGCTAAAGCGGGTGGCGGTAGTGCGACTCTGTCTATGGGTCAAGCGGCATGTCGCTTTGGCCTATCATTGGTTCGCGGCCTACAAGGCGAAGCTAACGTGGTTGAATGTGCTTATGTTGATGGCGGCAGTGAACATGCTGACTTCTTCGCACAACCTGTATTACTTGGTAAAAACGGCGTAGAAAAAGTATTACCATACGGCGATGTTAGCGCATTTGAAGCTAATGCCCGTGATGCAATGCTTGATACATTAAACGGCGACATCAAACTTGGTGTTGAGTTCGTTAAGTAAATTTAAGCTTATCAATTATTGATAACTTGATTTACCGATAAAAATGCGAAGCCTTTGGCTTCGCATTTTTGTTGCTGACAGGCTAAAGTTGCTGCAAGGGAAAAAGACCTAAGCCCTTTACCAACTAATCAGTTTTCCTTGCCAATCAATAAAGCTGGCTTGTCCATCGTAGTAAACTCGGTCAATTTCAGCGTTGTCATCTTCACTACTTTCGCTTCCAGCTTCCTTAATTGCGTTATTGATATTCAGTAATTGCGACGCGACAAATTCAGCAGTAAATAATTTTTCAGCGGGCACTTTGGCCTGAAAAGGTTTGGATAATGGGGTGTCTGTGGTGCCGGGATGAAAAGCAATGAGCTTTACGTTTTTGGCACGCCGAGCATATTCAATCGCCGCGGTTTTAATTAGCATGTTTAGCGCAGCTTTTGAAGCGCGATAGCTATACCATCCTCCCAAGCGATTATCACTAATACTGCCTACTCGGGCGCTGAGCACATTAATAATACAGCCCTGTTTACCTGCAACCAGTTTGACTAAATGCTGTAGCCACAGCATAGGGGTAATGGTGTTTGACTCAAACAAAGCCTGCATTGCCTCAGGGTTAACATCTTCTAAGCGCTTTTCAGGGGCTATTGTTTTAAAGGGGAGAGTTTTAGAAACTGTGTTTTCTGAGGCGCTCCCTGTTGCTGCGCCAGTCATTTGATACTGATTGTGCAATCTGCCATTACAAATAAATACCCGAGTAATTTTACCTTTAAACGGCTGCAATTGCTGGCACAGTGTGGCAATGGCGTCTGCTGAATAATCGCAGCTAATATGTTGCTGAGTTATGGGGTTAGCACTTTCATTAGCCAATTTCGTCTCAGCAGTTGCAGATTGGCTGATACTGATGAGGTGCTTTATGTCAGTTGCCGTATCTTGCTTAATCAGTGCTGCAATAATGGCCTTTGCAATCCCAGAAGATGCACCAATGATTAACGCAACTGAGCCTGAATTTGCAGTGAATGATTGGCTCAAGTAAATCTCCTTGGGTTGATGGCTGATTGTAGCTATGGCTTTAAGCAGTTAACTCACTATTTGATGCTACAGCTACCATCTTCACAGCGCTGCTTACCGGTTAACAGGTAGGATAATTTGTAGCGGTGTTTTGCAAAACCAAGATAAGCCACATCGGCTAATGGTTTGATGCAAGGTAAGCGCAATAACTGTACCCATTGATGTTTTCCTGTAAGTGCCCAAGCTTTTGCCGTCACATCCAGTCCCAGTAATATTTCGCCATGGTTGGTTTCTGCATGCAAAATTTTGTTGGCTTTTTCTAAGTCGATATGGGGATACTTTTCGGCAAAACCGTCTTGGTTTAAATCAGCCAGCTCAATTTTGTGCAAGCGGTCATGTTGCTTTAATTGTTGCATTTCATTGCTGCATAAGGGGCAGGCACTGTCGTAAAAAATCCGTAATTCCATCTCGATACCTCTATGGTTAATTACTAAGTTCTAAATTAACTCAATAAGTTACTACAATGAATAATACGTCAAATGTGCTTGTTTAGATCTTTGTTGCTGGCTTATAGTCGCTATTATTGTAAGTTTTTGAATGTTATTATCTAGTTAACTAAAATGTTTCGGAGCAAAAAATGAAGAAGCCCTGTAAATTTTCTTCTTTACTCGTGTTCTCCTTGGTGGCTTTAACCAGTCCCTTTCTCGCGTATTCTACTGCTGCTGAGCAGACTACAACAGCTGCATCATTTGACCCCAGGCCCGTTAAAGTCCTGCAAATTGATGTGGGCAGTGATTTTCGAGAACGATTTTTACCTGGTGAAGTAAAAGCCTCAGAAAAAGCCGCTTTATCTTTTAGGGTTGCTGGTGAAATTGCTGACATTTTTGTGCGCCCCGGCGATGCCGTGGAGCCCGGCCAAGTGCTTGCGCAACTTGATGGCGCTATTTATATACAGCAATTGGCTGTCGCTCAGGCGCAATTTGAATTAGCTAAAGTTCTGTTCGAGCGTAATGCATCTTTGGTTGAGCAAGGGGTGGTTTCGCGTAATGATTACGATCAAACCAAAAGCGATTACACCATTGCCCAAGCCGCATTAGACAAAGCCAAAGCAGATGTGACTTACACCAAATTATTGGCTCCTTACAAAGGCATCATTTCTAAACGCAGCAAGCGTGCTTTTGAATATGTTCAAGCCCAAGAAGAAGTGATGGGAATTCGGATCGAATCAGCCATTGATATTAGTTTTCAGTTACCTGAGCAGTTTATTGGTGCGATTCAAAAAGCCGGTTCAAGCTTTGATAAGATGCAAAACCTTGAGGTGAAGTTTGACAGTCGCGATCGTTGGTATGCTGCCAGTTTAAAAGAGCTCAATACCATTGCCGACTCAACCACAGGTAGTTACACCATCATTTTAACCCTGCCAATGCCTGAGCAACTTAATGTGCTACCGGGGATGTCGGCCCAAGTAAAAGTCAAACTGCCTGCCAGAACCGCTGATGCTCATCCTAAAATTCCTGCTGGTGCTGTGATTACTGAAAATGAAACTGACTTTGTTTTTATCTGGTCTCCAAAGGCGTTAACCCTTGAAAAAGTACCAGTAAAATTAAAAGGCAATCGCTTAATATCTGGCCTTGAAGATGGTGACTGGTTAGTCGTTGCTGGAGCATCTGAGCTTAAAGATGGCCAAGCTGCGGTGCAATGGATTAAAGAGCGAGGCTTATAAATATGAACAGTAATTTTATCTATAGCATGCTTAAAAGTGTTGGCCTGCTGCTGGCGGTTATGACTCTGAGTGGCTGTGACAAAAGCCCCGATATTGAGCCCAATGTTACTAGAGTTACGACTTACGCTTTACCGGTTGTAGATAACTCGGTGATCCGTGAGTTTAATGGTGTTGCTAGAGCGCAAGACTTAACTAACCTTTCTTTTCGTGTTGGCGGCCGTATCGCGCAAATTCCAGCGAGCAAAGGCAAAAAAGTCGAAAAGGGAGATTTACTGGCGATATTAGAAAAAACTGACTTTGAGATTGCTTTAAGCGATCGAAGGGCACGTATGGAGGTTAATTTTAAACAATCTGAACGTGGTAAACAGTTGGTGGCTAAGCAGTTAATGGCGCAATCTGATTATGATCAAATGAATGCCCAGTACTTAGTAGCAAAAGCCGAGGCAAGGCAAGCAGAGCTTAATCTGCAATACACTGAGCTAAGAGCGCCCTTCTCAGGGGTGATCAGTGATGTATTTTTAGAGTCTTTTGAAAACGTGCAGCCGGGCGTGCCAGTGGTAAGTATTCAAAAGATTGAGCGCATCGAAGTGGATGTACAAATTCCTGATATGTTGATTGCGGTGTCAAAGAAGGCTAAGGACAGAAGCGTAGGCGCATTGCTAGAGGTCAGTTTTGAAGCCTTTCCTAATGCCACATTTGATGGCCATTTACTGGAAGTTAACACCGAAAAAGATCCCGCAACTTCAACCTATATAGCCACAATTGCCGTTGACTTAGACCCTAAATATAAAGTGCTTGAAGGTATGCCTGCCAAGGTGAAAGTTGACTTAAGCCACCTTACATACACCTACAACCGACAGTTCTTGGTGCCTATCGAAGCGGTGATTATGCAAGATGGCAGTGACATTGTAATACAAGACAGTGGTGTTTGGCTGTTTGATAAATCTGATCAATCTATCCAGTATCAGCACGTGACTTTAGGTGTGATCGTCGGCGACAGAATTGAAGTTATCGATGGGCTAAAAGATGGCCAAGTGATTATTCAAACGGGCGCTTCACGTTTAGTGGCTGGTCAAAAAGTACAAGTAGTAGGGGGAGTGTAGGCTGATGATTGTATTGTTAATAAACCCATTACTCACAATCGTTCCAGCTAACACAAAGGAAAGTGACATATGAATATTGCAGGCTACTTTGTCAAAAACACCGTCATTAGCTGGATGTTTACCCTGATCTTATTGATCGGCGGCTTAATGTCATTTACCGGCCTTGGCCAATTAGAAGACCCACCATTTACCATTAAAGATGCGGTAGTTGTCACCCTGTACCCAGGGGCGACCTCAACGGAAGTTGAGGAAGAAGTGACCTACCCAATCGAAAAGGCCATTCAAGAATTGCCTTATATCGATACTCTCAAGTCATTAAGCACATCGGGAATGTCACAAATTACTGTGACCATGAAAAATAACTACGGCCCTGATGAGCTTCCACAAATTTGGGATGAGCTGCGCCGCAAAGTGAATGATATGTCGTCCAGCTTACCGCCAGGTGTTCAGGCCCCGATGGTCAATGATGACTTTGGTGATGTTTACGGGGTGATGCTAATGGTCAGCGGTAGCGATTACAGTTACCGCGATATTTTAGATTACGTCGATTACGTTAAACGCGAATTAGAGCTCGTGCCAGGTGTGGGTAAAGTGTCATTGGCAGGCAATCAACAAGAGCAAGTTTTCGTTGAAATGTCGCTCAACAAAGCTGCCAGTTCTAATATCGATCCATCTTTAGTGAGCAACCTGCTTAATTCGCAAAATATGGTGTCTGATGCTGGTAACATTCAGGTTGCCGGTGACAACTTAAAAATCCGTACCAGTGGTGGTTTTAAGTCTGTTAGCGAGCTAGAAGGGCTGATTATTCCAGGCACCCAAGGCGATAAGCTTATTTACTTAAAAGATGTCGCCACAGTATCGCGGGGCTTTCAAAATATTCCCACCAATCTACTGACCTTTAATCAGCACAATGCGATCAACATTGGCATCGCATTTTCAACCGGGGTGAATGTGGTTGAAGTGGGTAAAGCCATTGACGCCAAGCTTGCCAGTATTGAAAGTGTCCGCCCAGCGGGCATGATGATTGAAACCATGTATAACCAGCCTAATGAAGTAGATGCTTCAGTGGGCAGCTTTGTATGGAACTTAATTGCCGCAGTAGTGATCGTAATCGGCGTGCTACTGGTCTTTATGGGCATTAAGTCAGGTATTTTAATTGGGTTAATTTTGTTCTTAACCTGTTTAGGCACCTTCATGTTGATGCTGCAAGCAGAGATTGAGCTGCAGCGAATATCCTTAGGGGCGTTAATTATTGCCTTAGGGATGCTGGTGGATAATGCCATTGTTATCGTTGAAGGCATATTAATCGGCAGGCAGCGGGGCCAAACGACTTTAGAAGCTGCTCAAAGCATTGTAAAACAAACCATGTGGCCATTACTTGGTGCGACAGTGATTGCTATTACTGCCTTTGCGCCAATCGGTTTATCACCTGATGCTACCGGTGAATTTGCGGGCTCTTTATTCTGGGTATTACTGTTTTCACTGTTTTTATCTTGGATTACTGCCATTACCATCACACCATTTTTTGCGCAGTTATTTTTTGGAAAAGATGCTGAAAAAGTGGAAGGTGAGCTTAAAGATCCCTACGGTGGTGCCTTTTTTGTGTTTTACAAAGTATTACTCGATTGGTGTATGAAGCATCGCTGGGTGAGTGTTATCGCCGTGGTGATGGCATTTTGTATTTCGATTTATGGCTTTGCTTACGTTAAGCAATCGTTTTTCCCGCCTTCTACCACGCCGATTTTCTTAGTGGATGCCTGGATGCCAGAAGGCACAGATATTCGTGAAACTCAGGGCATTGTCGAGGGCATGGAGTCCATCGCCATGGGGCTTGATAATGTTGAGTTTGTTGGCTCGAGCATAGGTAAAGGCTTTCCGCGTTTTCTACTGACTTACTCGCCAGAGAAAAACTACGCATCTTATGCGCAAATGGCTATTCGCACCGAAGATTTTGAGTCTCTTAGTGAGGTAATGACTGAATTTAGAAGGGCAGTCGAAGCTAAATACCCGCAGACGCAGTTTAAGTTTAAGCGCTTAGAAATCGGCCCTTCAACAGACGCTAAAATTGAAGCGCGTATTAGCGGTGCAGACCCTGATGTATTGCGAAGCATTGCAGCGCAAGTGATGGAGATATTCCAGGCCACACCGGCAACCGTTAACGTGCGTCATGACTGGCGTGAACGGGTGAAATACATTGCGCCTCGCTTTAATGAAACCCAAGCAAGACGTTTAGGTATCGTAAAAAGTGAAGTAGATGAAGCGATTAAGTTTTCGTTTACAGGGTTACAAATTGGGGTATACCGCGAAGGGACGACCTTATTGCCAATCATTGGCCGTTTACCAGAAGATGAGCGTATTGATATCGACTCACTTGAAAGTGTTCGTATTTGGAGCCCTGCGCTGTCTGCCTTTGTACCGCTGCAGCAAGTGGTTGATGGGTTTGAGGTTAAGTTTGAAGATCCCATTATTCAACGCCGGGATCGCAAACGTACCTTAACGGTATTTGCCGATACGGATTTTGAGTATGATATTTTACCGGCGCAATTGTTTGCCCAAATTAAGCCACAAATTGAAGCGCTAGAATTACCTGTGGGTTATGAGCTGCAGTGGGGCGGTGAGTTTGAATCATCCAATGATGCACAAGAGTCATTATTTGCCACCTTGCCACTGGGCTTTTTATTCATGTTCTTAATCACGGTATTCTTGTTTAACTCAGTGAGAAAACCATTAGTGATTTGGGCGTGTGTGCCGCTGGCCATTATTGGTATTACCTCAGGCTTATTGATTTTAGATAAACCCTTTAGCTTTATGGCGCTGCTGGGAATGTTAAGTTTATCGGGTATGCTACTTAAAAACGGTATTGTCTTGCTGGATCAAATTAACACTGAGATTAATGACGGCGTCGAAACCTTTGAAGCGGTATTTAACTCAACCGTTAGCCGTGTTAGACCCGTTTGTATGGCTGCTATCACCACCATTTTAGGGGTGCTACCGCTATTGACCGATGCCTTCTTTGAGTCATTAGCGGCGGTAGTGATGTTTGGTCTTGGGGTTGCAACCATATTGACATTAATCATAGTGCCGGTGTTTTACCTTATTTTCTTCAAGGTAAGTTATAGAAATTATAAAGAGTTTTAGTAAGCCAACTAGCTTGAAGTTAATCCTGTGGTAGTTGATTTTCTTTAAGCTGACTAATTAAGGTAAGTTAACTAAGCTATCAAGCACGTAAACTCGCATAATGGTTTGTTTATCGCTATAAATAGGAGAGTCAGCAGAGTTTACGTTGGCTCTTTTTTTATTTGATCTTTACTAGATGTATTCACGTATTGCGCATTGGTATACAAAAACAGTATCCAAAAACGCGTATTCAAAATGAGGCTTTCTATGTCAATTAGCCAAGCAATTATTAAAGTTACTAATTTACGTTTACGTACTTTCATCGGCTTTAACCCTGATGAACGAGAAAAGCAGCAAGATGTTGTTATTAATATTGAAATTCAGTACCCAGCCGATAAGTCTTTTCAAACTGATGATGTCGCTGATGCGCTGAACTACAAGATAATCACCAAGAAAGTGATCCAACATGTTGAAGAAGGTCGATTTTTATTACTGGAAAAATTAGTTGCTGATGTGCTGGCAATTTGCAGTGAGCATCCTTCCATTACCATGTCGCGGGTGACAATCGACAAACCACACGCATTACGTTTTGCCGACTCTGTTTCATTATCATTAGAGCAGCGAAAATAAAGTGAGTTTTAATTTGGCACGAGTTGCCATAAGGAAAACACATGATTTCTGAAGAAGCACGTAAAGTACAGCAAGTACTGATTGAGCGAGGTCTTGAAACCCCAGTCGTTGAAAATGATATGACTAACGAGCAAAAAGTGGCTCGCATTCAAGGATTGATGACAGAAGTTATCTCTACCCTTGGACTTGATTTAACCGATGACAGCTTATGTGAAACCCCTCATCGAATCGCCAAAATGTATGTTAATGAAATCTTCTCTGGGCTTGATTACAACCACTTCCCTAAAGTCACCCAAATTGACAATAAAATGGGCGTAGATGAAATGGTTAAAGTCAGTGATATTAGCGTGGTTAGTACCTGTGAACATCACTTTATTACCATCGATGGTGTTGCCAATGTTGCTTATGTGCCGGGGCGCAAAATTATTGGTTTATCTAAAATTAACCGCATAGTGAAATTTTTTGCCCAGCGACCTCAAGTACAAGAGCGACTCACCCAGCAAGTGCTGGTGGCACTGCAAACCTTGCTTGAAACCGACGATGTTGCCATTAGTATCAATGCCACCCATTACTGCGTTAAATCCCGAGGCATTATGGATACTCAATCCTATACCAAAACCTCCGCACTAGGCGGCTGCTTTAAAGCTAACCCTGCCTCAAGAGCTGAATTCTTTGCTAACAGCTAATCGGCTTTAGCTTGAATCATACTTTAAAGGTCATTAATTTCGAGTCAATGAGGCTATTATTAATTGCTTATGATTAATTGCAATGATAAACGACTGCATTAATGACCTTTTCTAACACTTCTTATTTTCAATAAAAATCATCATAAGAGAACTGCAATGAAGCAAACTATTTTCATTACTGGCGTCGGCAAACGTATTGGTTACGCCTTAGCAAAGGACTTTCTCGCTAAAGGCATGAAGGTCATCGGCACCTTTAGAACCCATTACCCCTCTATTGATGAATTAGCTGAATTAGGTGCCGACCTTTATCAATGTGATTTGTGCATTCCTGCTGAAATAGACGATATGTTAGCGCGCATTAATGACACCCATGACGAGCTTCATTGCATCATTCATAATGCATCTGACTGGCATAACGATAAAACCAAGCCGGGCATGACCTCAGCCGATATCATGAACCGAATGATGAATATTCACGTCAGTGCGCCTTATCAAATAAACTTGGCTCTGGCCGACAAATTAATCGCTTCAGCAAGTGGCAATATTGGCAGTGCTAATATTATTCATATTACCGATTACGTGGCAGAAAAAGGCAGTAAAAAGCATATTGCCTATGCGGCCAGTAAAGCGGCAATGCACAATTTAACCCTGTCATTTGCGAGTAAACTTGCGCCTATGGTGAAAGTCAATTCCATTGCCCCTGCGATGATTTTGTTTAATGAAGGCGACGATGAGGCCTACAAAGCAAAAGCGCTAGCCAAAGCCATACTGCCTAAAGAGGCGGGTAACCCTGAGATCATTGAATTAGTTGATTACCTGACAAGCAGTCAATACGTCACTGGTCGCAGTTTTGCGGTGGATGGTGGCCGTAACTTAGCCTAACTGTGTTTGCTATTGAGTTTATATAGGGGAGCTACGGCTCCCTTTTTAATGGCTGAATATTTTAAATAGACATCTAGACGTCTTATTGTTAGTGTGGAGTACTACTGGTTTTTGGTTCTTTTTTATCCGGCTATTAATTCGAAAGTTTATCCGGCAAACAACTTTTTGGTAGATGGCCCAATTTGAATATCTTAAGGTAAAGGAAGGCATTATGACGGCAGAAAACATGAAACTGGAATCACTGGCATTACATTATGGCTACGAGTCGGAAGCGACCACCAAGGCCGCAGCAGTGCCGATTTACCAAACCACGTCTTACACCTTTGATGATACCCAGCATGGTGCCGATTTATTCGATTTAAAAGTGGCTGGTAACATCTATACCCGCATCATGAACCCAACAACCAACGTGCTTGAGCAGCGCTTAGCCGCCATTGAAGGCGGTATTGGTGCCTTAGCGGTGGCATCAGGTATGGCGGCCATCACCTATGCGATACAGGCGCTCACCCAAGTAGGCGATAATATTGTTAGCACTAGCCAGTTATATGGCGGTACTTATAACTTATTCGCCCATACATTGCCCCGCCAAGGGGTTGATGTACGCATGGCGGCCTATGATGACTTTGACGGCTTAGATGCGCTAATTGATGATAAAACCAAAGCGTTGTTTTGTGAGTCCATCGGCAATCCAGCGGGTAACGTGGTCGATTTACAACGCTTGGCCGACATTGCCCATAAGCATGGGGTGCCGTTAATTGTCGATAATACTGTGGCAACGCCAGTGTTATGCCGAGCTTTTGATCATGGCGCAGATATTGTGATCCACTCACTGACCAAATACATTGGCGGCCATGGCACCACTATTGGCGGGGTGATCATTGATTCAGGTAAATTTGATTGGGTCGCCAATAAAGACCGCTTTGCGATTTTAAATCAACCCGATCCGTCTTATCACGGCGTGGTGTACACCGAAGCCTTTGGCCCCGCTGCCTATATTGGCCGCTGCCGGGTCGTGCCCCTAAGAAACACCGGCGCAGCTTTATCACCCCAAAGTGCGTTCTTATTACTCCAAGGGCTTGAAACTTTAAGTCTGCGCATGGAACGCCATTGCAGTAATGCCCTAGCGTTAGCCGAGTATTTACAGCAACACCCTAATGTAAGCTGGGTAAACTACGCTGCGTTAGCTGATAGCCCATTTAACGCGACATGTAAAAAAATCACCGGCGGTAAAGCCTCAGGCATTATCAGTTTTGGTATAAAAGCAGCCGATGCACAGGCGGGTAAAGTGGCTGGTGGTAAATTTATTGATGCGCTGCAAATGGTGCTGCGATTAGTGAATATTGGCGATGCAAAGTCACTGGCTTGTCACCCTGCCAGTACCACCCATCGTCAGTTAGACAGCGCAGAATTAGCTAAAGCTGGGGTATCAGAAGATTTAGTACGTATTTCGGTGGGCATTGAGCACATCGATGACATTATTGCCGATATCAGCCAAGCGTTAGATAAAGCGGTGAGTTAACGCCAGTGTTTTAATGAGTTCTCAGCCTAATATTAAGCCCATCATGATATTGTCGTGATGGGCTTTTTTTGCATGTTAATTGCTGACATATTAATGGTTTATATATAGGATATGCGCCTTGTAGGGGTGATAATTATTGGTAGCGGCACATCCCAATATTCTACTGGGAGTTGGCTCACTTGCTGGCAGTCGTGGGCAAAGCCCACTGCTAATGGTTTCCCATCAATCACTTGGCACAAAGTGCGATCGTAATAGCCACCGCCCATGCCCATGCGATTGCCCTTGTCATCAAACGCAACCAGTGGAGTGACAATCATATCCAGTTTGTTTACTGGGATAATATCTTGCACCGACAACGCAGGCTCAGCGATACCATATTGATTGAATACCATTTTTGATTCGGCATGGTAATGCAAAAACAACAAGTTACCTTTGCTAAATGGGTGAATGCGAGGTAAGTAGGTTTTTACCCCGATGTGCCAAAGGGCTTCTATTAATTTTTGTGTTGCCAGTTCTCCGTCATGGCTGATGTACAGAGCCACTGTTTGGGCATTTTTTTGCTGTATTTCTGCCAGCATATGGCGGCAGGCAATTAACGAAAGCTGGTGCTGTTCTGCTTGGGTATAACTTTTACGTTCTTGACGAATATGCCGGCGAATAAAGTCACGGTTCATGCCTTGGCTATCAAATAAGGCGTAACGTTCTTGATCGCTCAATTCAAAACCTTGGTCTTGATGGCTCAGGTTATCAATATCAAGATGTTGATTATCATCTGCCACAATACTCAGGGTTTGATGCGCACCAATATGGTGTTTATTGCTTTGCGTTATGGTATTTGCAGACTTATTGATAGAAGAGAAATAAGTAATATTGATAGTTGGAGTGCGAGCTGGTGAAGGTTCGACCGAAATGGCATTGGTCATTAAGCGGGTCATACTCATTATTGGCGGTACTCCATACTTGCCATGTCTATTAAGGTTAGAGTACTGCGTTCGAGGGTATTTTAAAAGGGCGACTGGCTAAAATATCCCCCAGCCAGTCGCTTTATGGATAGTTATTTATCCAGCTTTAAAGATTTAAGCAATACGGCGCAGTCGTATTCAGATACTGCGGTTTTGGCCTTTATCCAGAATCGTCTGCGGGTGGTGATAATCCCTGTTGCAACCGCTAATACTGCTATCTCAATATAAATAAACGGCATATATTGAATAGCCGGTTCCAGTGCAGCGCCTAAGTATCGCGAGTAATTCGAATAGTGCTCTGGTATAAATTGCACTTGAGAGCTTACGGTTTCTAAGCCGAATTGGAGCGCTGCGACGCCAGCTACAGCAGCCAAACCTGCCAGTATTTTGAAGTACCACTTTTTAGGCCCAAAAAAGCCCGCAAAAACCAAATATAAACTCAGCAGTAACCCGCCACCCACTAACATGTTGGTGGGGAGCAAAGGGTAATGGCTAAGGGTGAACAGGATAGCAACAAGGTTCAGTAAAAAGTACGATACTACATAGCCAGAAAGTACAGTTAACCCTAGCCGTTTGGGCTGACTAATTTGCTTCCAATACAGTTTAGGAATAGCGACATATAATCCCCAAAACCATGCAAGGACGATAGGGTAGTTTGACCAAGTGGGGAGTCCATAAAGGCCGAATCTCGCTAACAGTAAATCAATAAAAAATTGATAATGACTTAGCAGCCCCGAGCGATACTCAGCATCATAAATCATTTCAGGTGCTAGCATGGCAAAACACATAGCTACCATAGCTAAAATTAGTCCCCAATTGACAATGCCTTTGAGCAACTGCCATGCAAAACCCTGATTGTTATCTTTTTTAAGTTGAGATACCAAGCTTTGGTAGTTGCTGATGACCGCCTCTTTGATATCTTTTGATACCCAGTTTTCAGTCAGTAAGGCAATTTTTGTTTTGGTTTCATGGGCTTCAATAATATTTTTAATGGCCGGAATCGCTAAGGCTTTCTTATCATCGTCTTTGTCTCCGGCGGCTAACTTTTTGGCATTTTTCCACACTGCTGGGTCATATACGCCACCGGCATTGTGAGTCACATTGTTGGTACCTGCAAAGCACAGGGTGGTATCGGTGTTATCTATGGTCGCGGTATATTGTAGGGTCGGTAGGTTGGCAGTAAAACCATAGATGAACGTACAGCCATTTAGGGCTTCAGTAACGTCAATTTCATTCACGTCACTGATGTTGTTAATAATATTAAAGCCCGCATTGGTAACGTAATCTGTTATCCACTGGTGATAATCGGGGCTGTTGATAAACCATTTAGTTGATCGTTTTGCATCGCCATCAATGGTGTAGCTGTAATATAAATAGCCGCCGCCATCACAAGTTTTACAGGTGACTTGACCTGAGCCATTACAGGTGTAACAGGTTTTTGTCCCGCTGCCATAACATGATGAACACGACTCTGTGGTGTAAACGGTGCGGTTATTGTGATCTTGCCTAGTCACATGATGACGGCCGCTGCCGCTACAAGATGTACATGATGTTGAGCCATTGCCATTACACGATGAGCATGAACATTTGCCGCGGCCATTACAGATATGGCAAATATCTTCACCCACATAACTATCAGGTGCTGAACCTAGATTGGTATCTTTAATGATAAAGTTTTTGGCGACATCAGCGGTTAAGATTTTTTTAAAGGTCTCATTAAAAAATCCATTTTGACCACTGACATACTCTTTGGCTTTATTGTGGGCACAATCACACGCTTGCGATGAGCTTCCTGACTGTATGCCTGATGGACAATAGCCACCGTGTTCGTGTTTGGTTACCCCAATTTCAATTGTCCAACCAAAATGAAATTTAACATTGGTGGTTTTGGCGCTTTCATCACTTAATACCACAGGGACATTTACCCCCGTTAGCTCTTTACCGTTTGAGCGGATAAAATCTTGAAATTGTTCTAATTTACTCACGTAATATGTCCTGTTAATCAATGCGTGAAAGACTAAAAATTATGTTATCAGTTAACGTTAACTATGCTGTTAAAGCTTAATGTTGAAAGTGGTCTCATCATTTTTGAGGTAGACCCACTGCCGCACCGAGTTATGGCCTGGAGCGCTGACTTTAATGTCGTAACCACCGGCAGGCAGTTTCATTCCCGCTTGGTATTTGGGCTTTATATTCATCACTGCCACCTTGGCATTGTTAACATTGGTTTTAATGGTTAAAGGTAAAAGCGGCGCATGTGCTTGCGCTGACTGCGATGGTTTTTTTGTGACAGTTAATGGCGACATAATCGCTTGATCAAAGCGGTGAATTGGCTCACTGATGGCATCAAATCCCTGGGTGATAAACAGGCTTTGATCAATGGCTGTGCCAATTGGTTGCACCATAGGCTGAGTGACCAATAGCCACTTAAGCGCATAAGAAATGCTGGCAGAGTCATTTTTTTTCATTTGCTCAAAAAAGTAGTGCAGCGCTGAGCCATTAGCGGTGTAATGATTACCGCCTAGCGACAGTGGCACCACAAAAATAGCCACTAATATCCCCGCTGAAATAGCCGGTTTTATATAGGGTTTTGTAGGGCGGGCTTCGGCGTTTGAGGCGCGCTTTGCTTGTACTAACTCAAATGCTTTCATGGGTAGCTTTAACACGGTTAGCAACACCAACGCCAAGCTAATTGACATGGAAATAGGCGGAATAATCGTTGCTCTTAGGGCTGACTTACCGCTTGATTCAAATGCGCCGCCGTCAGCAAACTCAGCTTGCTGAGCTTCAAGTACATTAAGATACTCGGTGGTTTTGCGCTGAATATTAGGCTCAATGATGCGCTGCTTAAACTCACGATTATTCCAATCAGCAAGGGTTGGGTTCACATACAGTTCTGCCATTTTAGCTGCTATGCGGCGCTGAATATCGCCCTGTTGCTGAAACTGCTGCCAGCTTAAATTAGGCGGCATATCATTGCCTTGCTTCTTCATGGCTGCACGCCATTTGGCATCCGCTTGTTGGCGCACTTTTTTACTGACAGCATTATCAAAACTCACTCTGTCAGCCATAACCCAAGTGCTTGGTAACATTAGGCCTTTTTGTTTTAATCTGGCGTTGACTTTAGCACTGGTTATTTCATGGTGCCTGAACTCATGTATGCTTGATATCCCTAATGGATAACCGCCAGATTCTTTGACAAAATCTGGCTCCATTTTTACCATCAGCACGCTTTTGTAATGATTTACATCGTTAGTGAATATCATTCTATGATCTTTAAAACCGGCATCGCCGCCCATAGCAGCATCAACGGCTTGCATTGCGGTAAATAGGCCTAAGGTCATTACCCCGCTAATAATTGAATTACCGACATTTTCCGAGGTCGAAATCTCTTCTCGCTTTAGCCAATCATCAGGGGGAATATAGCCAATACCGTATTTGGCGATTTCTTGGTCATAACCGGTTTGTAAACGCTCGAAACAGCGATCGCGACTGCTGCCTTTTTTCATGTCGGCGCATTTATTACGATGCTCAAAATAGTCATACACCTTTGGGGCGATTTGTTGGGCACGGGACTCCACGCGGGCTTCGTAAGCATCAGTCCCTTTTTGGTATTTTTCCCAGCCTTGTTTAACTTGGTTTTGGGTGTCTAGCCAATATTCATTGGAACGCTCTGGCGAGCTGGCCAGTGCTTGGTTGTAATCATTAGAACCTTGAGCGTACTCTTTATAGCTATCTTGTAGGCGCAGGCGAAAACTATCGTAGTCACTATAGTGCAGATCGAAATTCGACATGGCGCGGTCACGGACAAATTTTTCCATGATGGCCCGTTTTTGCTGTTCTAAATCATCGACCAGCTTATCATCGGCATACACAAGGCCGCCAAATACAGACAGAAAGGTTTTTTCGGTGGCGTTATGTTCACTATCGGGATCGTAATGGATCCCTTCAAATTGAATAGACTTTTCAATAAGCGCGCTGCGTAGAACCTGTGATAAGTAAGCTTGTTGGCGCTCCTGTGGGCTTGATGTATCAATAATAAAATGATCCACTAACCACTTTTGACCAAAGAAAACTGTTGGCCACACTATCAGTGCAATCAGTGCAAAATACCCCAATGCCCGCGACACTTTGGCAACGCGGCGGCCCTTTAGTAATAAGTCTGCTAGCAGCAGCGTCACCCCTATACCACTGATGGTGCGACCAAATAACTCAATGGCGTGCAATTCATCTTCGCTGGCATTACGGCCACCGGCGACATCGGTTAAGGCGGCATTAAAAACGACTTCAGGAAATAAATACACCACTGAGCAAATGAACATCAGTAGCATCCACCAAAAGGGTTTGCCCATTTGGGTTATTTGCGCTTCACGTTGCTGCTGATGCTTGGCTTTAGCCTGCGCTGAATGCTGCTTTGATTTAACCTTATTTAACGCTTGCTCAGCCGCTTGCATTTTTTGTTGTGTCGGGGCGCTATTGAGTAGATCGGTAGCAAAGGGGCTATGATTGTTATTGGTCATTGTTATTAATCATTGTTGTTATCGGTCTAGTTCTAGTTCTAGTTC